>JBEIPT010000518.1:0-2450 GCA_040376895.1 Lysobacteraceae bacterium
CGGTCGAAGTATTTCGCTGCGGTCATTCCGCCGATCGTGCAGAGTGCGATGTTCGCGCACCCGGATGTGGCCACGATGCGCCGCCGAGTGGGCGACGAGTTCAACGAACACGTTTACGCGCGCGGCCAGAATCCTACGGTTGCGATCGTCGCGCGCAAGATTGCTGCGCTCGAAGGCGCCGAGAGTGCGCTCATGTTTGCGTCGGGCGCCGCGGCCATGGCAGCCGGCGCGCTGGCGGTTCTGCGCGCCGGTGACGAGGTTCTGTGTGTCGACAAGCCGTATGCGTGGACGCGAACCCTGGTCAAGAAACACCTCGCACAATTCGGCGTCACCGGCCGGTTGATCGATGCGCGGTCGCCCGCCGCGGTTGCCGAAGCGATCACCGATCGCACAAAGTTGATCCTGCTCGAAAGTCCCAACTCGCTGACGTTCGAGCAGCAGGACCTTGCAGCGATCTCAGCCATTGCCAAAGCACGCGGCATCCGGACATTGCTCGACAACAGCTTCGCCTCACCTTTGGGGCAGTCGGCGATCGACGTCGGCATCGATCTGGTTGCGCACTCGGCCACGAAATACTTGAACGGTCACAGTGACGTGGTTGCGGGAGCACTGTGCGGCTCCGAGTCGCTGATGCGGGAAGTGTTTGCCGGCCCCTACATGACACTCGGCGCCATTCTGTCTCCGCATGACGCCTGGCTGCTGTTGCGCGGCATGCGAACCTTGCCGGTGCGTCTGAAGCAGATTGCCGAGACGACCGCTGAAGTGCTGGCTTGGCTGGAGCGTCACCCCAAGGTCGCCCGCGTCCATTCACCCTGGGCCGCTCAGGATCCGGAACGGTTCGGGCTGACCGAACGCCAGCTCAAACATGGCAACGGTCTGTTTTCCATTGAGCTTCGGGCCGAGCGGATTGATCAGGTCGAGACTTTTGTCGACGGTCTCCAGCGCTTCCTGATCGCTGCCAGTTGGGGTGGTTACGAGTCGCTCGTGTTCCCGGTCTGTGGTGTTCGCGACTGGCCGTCACTCGATTTCCCCGCGTTGGTTCCGGTAGGTCTGGTGCGTTTCTCCATCGGGCTCGAATCGGCCGACGTACTGATCGCCGACCTCGCGCAGTCGCTGGATCGGGTGTGACCGACACAACGTTCCGAACGGCCGGACTCCTGCCCGGAACGCAAGGAACGCGTACACTCAATGTAATGAGCAAACGAGCCCCGCCCCAGCCCCATTTGCCGGAAATTCTCGCCGATCTGGCCCGGATCGCCACCGAGGATCTTGGTTTGCGACCGATGCTCCAGCGGGTGGCGGAAGCGCTCGCGCACAGTTTCCAGTGGGAATTTGTCGCGCTGGCTACGGTGGATCACGAGAAACGGCGATTCGTCTGCGAAGCGTTGGCAACCACTCTGCCCACCGACGTACAGGTCGGCTATTCGCGTGCGTTGGGCTCCGGCGTGGTTGGTGAGGTCGCCGTCACCGGGGTTCCCTTACTGGTCAGTGATGCCCGCAAGCACGCGAATTTTGTCCATACCCTGCCCGGTGGATTGTCGGAACTGTGTGTCCCGATCCTGCATCGTGGACAAGTGATTGCCGTGTTGAATCTGGAGAGCACGCGCGTCGGTACGTTCGATGATTCAATGGATCTGCTGCGGACTGTGTCGGAGCAGATTGCCGGCGCCATCGCTGCGGCACGCCGTGTCGAAGAACTCACGCGTCGCGCCGAGATGCTCGAAGCGGTGGCTGAGTTCACTCACCAGGCGATGGAATCCGATGATCTCGACGCCCTGCTCGCATTCGTGCTGCGCTCACTTTCGACTCGCTTCCAGACGGTCGAAGCCACCGTTCTGCTGGAAGGAGATCTGGTCGGCCATCTGGAAGTGATGGCACATCTGGGTGCCTCACCACACATCACCTACCGCGGCAAACAATGGCCCATCAGTGAAGGCGTGGTCGGCCGATGTTTCCGGGAAGGACTCCCCATCCTGATCGAAGACATCACGAAAGAACCGACTTATATCCCGGTCAATCCGGCTGTCCACGCCGAGTTGGCGCTTCCGGTCATGCTGCGCGGCCGAGTGTTCGGCGTGTTGAATCTGGAAGCCCAAACGGCCAGTGCCTTTACCGGCGAAAATCGTTTGCTGTTGCGTGCGCTTGCCGATTCGGTGGCGGGCGCCATCCACTTGCTGTACACCGCGAATCGGCTGATGCAAAGCCAGGCACGCGCGAATCGCCAGGCCGAAGAACTCGGCCGGGTAAGGGAAAACCTTCGTCGCGCTTCCGGCAAACTCGACCGCCGACAGGGTGATCAGGCGGCATTCGGACTGGTCAGCGAAACCCAGTTCCGCAAGCGCATGAAGGCTGAGTGCCGCGCCGTCGAACGCGGCGGCCGGGCGATGACTTTGTGGCTGTTGCGACTTGATCCGGAGACGGCGCAGCCGACTCAGGCCCAACGCAACGAG
>JBEIPT010000054.1:0-12931 GCA_040376895.1 Lysobacteraceae bacterium
CCCCCCGCGATTCGTCGATGGATCGGTAGGCGCTTGCTGGATGTCGTCATGGAGAGCCCGAAGGGCGCGGCAATCTCTTGCATGCGACTGCTCAACGAGCCAGCGAAACGTTTCCACAGAGCATTGCGTGGCCTTCGAACCGAAAGGGGCCGCGTATGTAGCTTGCGCGAGTCAGCGCGACTTACTCGAACCCGTTGGCAAACATCCCGTCCGGCAATTGCTCGACGAACACCGCACGCATGTATTGCGTAGGTGCAGCGCTGTTCGAGCCCAGACCGCTCTGGTTTCGTTCGTTCACCCGCAGCACGACCAATTGATTGAGCGGAATGCTCGAGAACGGTTGCAGGAAGTCGATGCCCGATGGGCTCATCTGGCCATCGCTCTGGAAAGTGATGCCATCGGTGCTGAATTCCAGCATGGGCCTGACGCTCGTTTCTGCCGAAATGCCGTCGTTCCGCCAGATCAGTTCTGGTCCGAAACTGCCCAGTTGGGCCCGCATGACGCGACTGCTCGACTCGCGCGGCGCGACCCGGGTGAACCGTTGGCGGCTCACTGTGTTCACGGTGGTGAACAAGCCGCCCAGGATGATTCTGCCATCACCCTGGACGGCAATTGAATTGACCGTGCCGCCGACGTCGATGTCGAGCGACGGATCGACACTGCCATCGCTGTTCAGTCGCGCAACCCGGTTCCTCGTCAGCGCATCGACCTGAGTGAAACGTCCGCCGACCATGATCTGGCCATTGCCGAGCAGTTGGATGGAATTCACCGAGTTGTTCAATTGCGCGGTAAACGAGCTGTCCAGGGTGCCATCCTGATTGAGTCGCGCCAACTGACTGCGTGATTGCCCTGCGATCTGCGTGAAGGCGCCGGCCACCAGGATCTTCCCATCGGGTTGCATCACCACCGCTACCACCGTTCCATTGGGGCTCGGGTCGAAACCGGGGTCGATGTTGCCGCCCGCGTCAAGTTTTGCCAATCGGTTGCGCGGCGAACCATCGATCTGCGTGAAGCTGCCGCCCGCCACCACGTTGAAGTCGGCGTCGATTGCCAGCGTGTTCACGGTTCCATCGGCGTCGGCGACATAGCCCGCGTCGACTGTGCCGTCTGCCTCCAGGCGAGCGATCCTTGATCGCGGCGATGCGCCGATCTGCGTAAAACCTCCAGCCACGACGAATCGACCATCCGCTTGCGCCAGTACGGCATTCACGACACCGTTTGCGTTGGGGTTGAACGTACTGTCGATAGTGCCGTTCTGGTTCACGCGCGCCAGGCGGTTGCGCACGATCGAGAACCCGTCGGCCCGTGTGAACGCGCCGCCAATGACCGCTTGGCCGGAACTGGTCAGCGTGATGGTGTTGACGACATCATTCATGTTCGGGTGATAGCTGTCCAAGGTGCCGTCAGCAGAAATGCGGGCCATACGATTGCGCGTCGAACCCCCCACCTGCGCAAACGCCCCGCCCAGGTAGATCGAGCCATCGCCAGCAGCCGTGACTGCCACGACATCCGAATCTGCTGTCGTCGGCATCGGGCGCTCAAGCAGTCCGTTCGGCGCAATGCGCGCTGCATTGCTCACGGTCGTGCCATTGATCTGTGAAAAGAAGCCGGCAATCAGCATGCTGTTGTCTTCGAAGTCGGCAAAGGTGAGCGCTGTCGAGCCGCCACCGCTGGTGATCGCCGGTGTCCGATCCAGTTGCAGGGACCCGTTTGGCTCGAAAATGGCAACCCGGTTCCGTGCCGCTCCGGCCACGGTCGTGAACGATCCGGACACCCAGATGTCTCCATTCAACGCGATGTGGAGCCCGTTCACGGCAGCGTCGGCGTCGGTGTTGAACGTCGTGATGGGCACGCCGTCGCTGGACAGATGAGCGATCCGCTGGATCGGCTGGTTTCCGATCTCGGTAAAGTTTCCGGTGACCCACAGGCTGCCATCAAGCTGCCGACGCACCCGGGTGACACCGCTGTTCGGAGCTGGATCGAACGTTGCATCCAGCAAACCACTTTGATCGCACCGTGCCAGACCAACCCGCGCTTGGCCGTTGACCGTAGCGAATTGGCCGGCCATCACGATATCGCCGTCCGGCTCGATCAGTAGATCATTGACTGTTCCCGCAGGCTCCGCCGAGAACGAGGTGTCCAGCGACCCATTCGGCGAGAGCCGAATGATGTGATCCCGCGGAGAGTTGCCGAGCGTGCTGCCGCCCAGCACGATTGAACCATCGTTTTGCAGCGCGACCGTGACGGGAGCTGCTCCGGGTGGCAATGACGGAACGAACGTCGTGTCGACCGAGCCGTCTGCCAACAATCGCGCAACGCCAACCCGCGTCGTGGCGCCGATCAGGTTGAACGATCCAGCAATGATGATCCGACCGTCACGCATGACCACCAAGTCATTGACCTGGCCATTCACCCCGGCATTGAAGCTGGAATCGAGTGCACCATTTGCAAAGACCTTGGCCAGATTCGAACGCGATTGGCCGTTGGCCGTTGTGAAGAAACCGCCGATGACAAAGCCGTCATCGTGTGTCCTGGCGGCCACGATCACCGTACTGTTGACCGAAAGCGGGAAACCATCTTCCAGGGATTGAGCCGCGGCATGGTCGCTGGCGAACAGCATCAGCAAAGCGAGTAGGTATCGGAAGCAAAGGGTACGGGACATGGCGAGTTCCTGATGCCGGGACAGGCAACCGAAACTAGGGATAGCGGCGCCGGGACGCCTCCCATGTAGTCGTGGGTTGGCCAAAAACGCCCATGAACCGTTTCGATGCTGTTCATCAACGGCCTGCTACTGGAGCGTGGCCAATTCAGCGGCAGGGCGCGGTCTGGCGAACAGGAAACCTTGCCCGAGGTCACAATCCAGCCGAAGCAGGGCGTCCCTTTGCATTTCGGTTTCGATGCCTTCGGCGATGACCTCGATGCCGAGTGAGCCCGCCAGCGCACGAATGGCACGCACCACTGCGGCGCTCTTGCCACTCAGGTCCGGCTTGAGTTCCGAGACAAACGAGCGGTCGATCTTCAACGCATGCAGCGGGAATCGGTGCAGGTAAGACAGTGACGAGTAACCGGTTCCGAAATCATCGAGTGAGGTCAGGACACCAGCGTCCTTGAGCCGCTGCATGGTGTGCCGCGCCTGGTCGGGATTATCGAGCAGTACCCCTTCGGTGACTTCGATGCGGATCCGGTGCGGCGGGACATGGTGTGTTGCCATCAGTCCAAGCAGATCCTGCGCGAGGTTCGGTGAGCGGAAGTGTCGCGGGGATACGTTGATTCCGATGTAGGCATCGGGTTCGATCAGTCGCGGTATGAGGCGCACGATCTGCTCATAGAGCAGCCAATCGATCTGCTCGACGTTGCCGGATTCTTCGGCCAGGCCCAGGAAGTCGATTGGCGTAAGCACGCCTCGCAATCCATGGCGCCAGCGCAACAGCGCCTCGTACCCCAGGACCCTTGCGTCCTTCAGGCGAACGATCGGCTGAAGAAAGGGTTCGAACTCGCGGCGTGCGATGGCACGCCTGAGATCACCTTCCAGATCGAGCAGCAACAAGGCCTGTTCATGCAGTTTCTGGTCGAAGACTTCGAAGCGGCGTCGGCCACGTGCTTTGGCGCGGTACATCGCCACATCGGCGTCACGCAACAGTTCCTCCGGATTCTGATAGCGCGCGCTGGCGATCGCGATGCCGATGCTGGCCGAGGTATACAACTCCTTGTCGCGAACCCGAACGGGTTCATCGAATGCCTCGATCACGCGCTGCGCTATTTGGCAGGCATCGTCGATGCCGTGGATGCCCGAAAGCAGGATCGTGAACTCGTCGCCGCCGAGCCTTGCCACGGCGTCGGGCGTGCGCACACAGCCGCTGATCCGCTGTGCTGCCTCGACCAGCATCTCGTCGCCGATCAAGTGGCCGACCGAATCGTTGATGACCTTGAAGCGATCCAGATCAAGGAACAACACGGCAAACATACCGTCCGATTCATTGCGGTAGCGGGCCAGCGCTTCGTCGAGCCGCGCCAGAATGGCGGCGCGGTTCGGCAGGCCGGTCAGGGCATCGTGGAACGCCTCATGCTTGAGTCGGGACTCGATGCGCTCGCGATGGTGGATCTGTTCAAGAAGGTCGTCGTTGGCGAGTCGAAGCTCCTGGGTCCGGTCGGATACCCGGCGCTCCAACTCGGCATTCGCCATGACCAGACGTTCCTGGTTCTGTTTGCGCTCCAGAGCCGTGGCCACGTGCAGTGACGCGAACAAGAGGATTTCCTGATCTTCGTTGCTGTAGCCGCGGTCGGGATCGTAGCTCTGCACGACCATGGCGCCGACCGCGCGATCGTTCAGCAGCAGCGGTACGCCCAGCCAGAATTCGGGGACCGTTCCGAACACCACCATTTCACCGGCATCGATGAGCCTGCGAATGCCGGCTGCATGCGACAACAAGGGACGACGCTGCCGCAGGACCCACTCGGTAATGCCGTTCGTGACTTGCCGCGTGGCCAGCGGCTGATCCAATTCATCGACAAAGTAAGGGAAGGACAAGGACTCGCCGTCATCGGACAACAAGGCGACGAAAAAATTGCTGGCGTCCAGCAACTGCCCAATCACCTGATGTACACCGGAGAAAAAGTGATCAAGGCTGCCGTGCCCGGCCGACAATTCGGCGATGCGATACATCGCGCTCTGCAGGCTTTGGGCTCGCTCTCGTTGGGTGACCTCGGCGCGCAGCACCAGATTGGCCTCGGCAAGCTCGGCGGTCCGTCGTGCGACGGCCTGCTCCAGTTCATCCTGTGCCTGTTTGCGCCGGACTGCCGTGAGAATGTGTTGCGCCACGAACATCAACAGAGCGCGATCGTCTTCACTGTAGCGACGGGCCGGGTCGTAACTCTGTACCACCACGGCGCCGCGTACTCGCTCGCCCTCGATCATCGGGACACCGAGCCAGTCGATGCACTCAGGCCCCAGGCGCTCGTCGTCACCGAGTCCCAGACTGTGGCGCAGTGCTGCACTCGGGCCGAGCAGCGCTCGCTTCAGGTGCACCACCGCGAACGTGAGGCTGTGCGGGTAGTCCGGGCCGGCGATTTCGGTCTCGCCTCGCGCCATCTCCGCTTGCGTCAGATCGGCGTCGTAGGCAAAACGCAAGGTGTCGCGCGTGTCGTCATACAGCGCGATGTAAAAACTCTCCGCGTAGGTGAGCCCACCCACGATGGCGTGAATCCTTGCCAGCATGTCGTGCAGATCGAGATCGGCATGGGCAAGGTCGGCAATGGCATACAAGGCCTTCTGGACCGACTCCCGGCGTTCGGACTTGCGGATCGCTCCCTGCAGGTCTTCGGTGGCCAGTCCCTGACGCAGTCGCTGGTCGAGCAGGTCGATGAATGCAAGATCATCTTCGTCGATCTGATGGGTCGGCCATGCATCGAACGAAAGCGCGAAGCGGCCGCCCAGAAGTTTGCTGCGGATGGCGTGCGCTGCAACTGTCTCGCCATCCCCATGCAGGGAGCAGCCAACACCGAGCGCTTCGCGGCTCCACGCATCGGCAAGCGATTCAAGGGAAGCGGGTTCGGCGGCGCAAAGCAACAGAAGTCGCGCGTATCGATCGGACCGGGCGTTGCCGGGGCGCGGCGGCGAACGCGGCTCCAGCAGGCTAAAGTCGGCTGCCGTCATGAGCGCTTTCCCCGGCACGACCAGACCCGTCGTGCATGAGGGCACGAACAAATCCTGCCTGACAGTCCAGGATGCATCGACCACCTCGGTCCCGACCACCTGCCTCGTCCGATGCTGGCGCAATTGCTGCCTCTTGGCGATGGGAATTGCGTGAATTTCCATGGCGCGTGGGGTGCAGGAGGCGCTGAGAGAGTGGCTGAAATCTCGAATTGTTATTCCGGCCCACTTGTTTCCCGTCATCGTCGGGGTGTTTCGGTGCGTCATGCCGCGATCTGCGCCGCTGAATTCGGCGCCTTGCTGGCTCTGGTTGGCCTCAATGCCGATACGCAATGCGTGCGCCTGACCACCGCCGGTTCGGCCTCGCGTCAGAATTTCGACACCCTTGCGAACACGGGTACCACGCTGACCGGCTTTGATGTGGCTTGCACCGGCGAGCACCGGCGAGCACCGGCGAGCACCGGCGAGCACCGGCTCTCGGGCACGATCACCTGAATCGATCAGATCGATTTTCAGTACAGCCTGAACGGGACAGAGCAGGTCACTGGTAGCCAGACCGACGCCAGTGCGCTGGATTTCGTGACGCCGTTCACTGCCATCGCTCGTGCGTGCGACGGAAACGCTGGTGCCAGCCCGCTACTGCCAACGTACGAATGAGTTCCGATATTCCGGCCGGCTGATGTTGGTGCTGGGCATGTTCCTGCTGGTGCGCTGGCGCGTCCGCAACCAAAGAGGCGTCGATCCATTCGTCCTCTCAACGGGCACCTTCGGATGCCCGTTTCGTTTCAAGTGCCCAAGCGACCAGAAGGAATGGCAGTACTGCAGCATCGATCCAGAACACCCGGGTGATCGCGGCGAGCGGTTGTGCAGCCGAAAGGCCGTACAGCAACAGAAAACCGACCACGCTCGTGATCGCGATGATCAGTGCCGGCAATCGCCAGGATCGTTGTTTCAGGGCGATCAGCAAGGGCGCACCGATCAACCCGAACAACAAAGCGCGATGCTGAAGCAACAGCAGGGTCGTCGGATCGTCGAACCGTTGGCCATACAAGCGCGCCAGTGCATCGGCACCTGCAAATCCCGTCACGGGGGCTAAATGGATCGCCGCACCAAGCACCAGAATCGCCCGGACCGACCACTCACGAATCCGGCTGGTCACGCATGCAGCCCCAGTGGCGCCGATTCCGAAGATCGCTTCAAGCCCATCCATTGCAGGATCGCAAACAGGGCTGTGGCGAGAACATGGGTCAACAACAGAGCCTGCCCGCCGAAGTTCGGGGTGACGCCGAATCCGAGCATGAGTGCGAGAGCGGCATCGGCCCAGAGAAAGTTGCCCACCACCAGCGCCACGACCCCCATCCGGGACAAGCGTGTCCGAGAAGCCATCCAGAACAGCAACAGCGCATACGGCAAGCAGACCAGGCCGGCGATCCAGATCAACTGCGTGGGCAGTTGGGTTCGTTCGGCGAGCCAGCCGCTGGCGAACAACAGCGGCAAGCCGCTCACGAATGACACCCCCGCATCAAGACGCAGGGCGAAACGCAACAGGGGACTCGGCTGGGTGATCGTCATGGTCGGGCTCCTTTGGTTGGGGTAGGGTGCAGATCGTGCGTCTGTCGAGCACAGCAAACGATTACCTTGCAGGTAATCGGGTGTGTGAAGCCGGTACGATGTAATCCGCTGCAGGATCCCCGTGACGGATCCGATCAGGAGTCCCGGCCCATGGCCCGCATCGACGCGTTCGGCAACGAACTCAAACAGTGGCGACAACGCCGCAGGCTCAGCCAGTTGGAACTGGCGGTCGATGCGCGTATCTCCACCAGGCACTTGAGCTTCATCGAGACCGGTCGGTCCCGGCCCAGTCGCGGCATGGTGCTGCATCTTGCCGAGTTGTTGGAGTTGCCGCTTCGCGAGCGCAACAACCTCTTGCTTGCGGCCGGCTTTTCACCCGCGTTCAGTGCCAACGCGCTCGACGCAAAAGCCATGGCGGCGGCAATGTCGGCGGTCGATATGGTGCTGAGTGCCCATGGCGCGTTTCCGGCGATCGCGGTTGATCGATGCTGGAATCTGCTGCGGACCAATGCGGCAGCACGGCGACTGCTCGGGGGTGTGGCGCCATCGCTGTTGGAGGCACCGGCCAACGTCTTGAGATTGACCTTGCATCCGGAAGGCCTTGCACCTCGACTCATCAACCTCGGTCAAGTGCGGAGCCATATACTGAGTCGACTGCAAAGGCAGGTGCGACAGGGTGCGGATGCAGAAATGGCGCGGCTGCTTGAAGAACTTTCTGCCTACCCGGCGCCCATCGGCCCGGAAGTCGAGTTGTCGACACCGGACGCCGATGTGCTGGTACCGCTTCGTCTGGAAACGCCGTTCGGAGTGATGTCCATGTTCTCGACGATCACCGTGTTCGGAACACCAACCGATGTCACTCTGTCGGAGTTGGCGGTCGAAGCGTTCTATCCTGCCGATGAGCCATCGCGGGTACTGATGCAGAAGCTGGCAGAGCAGGAGTGATTGGCGGAGTCCTTGGTGCTTGGCGAGCCAAGCACCAAGGGCCGCAGTGCTTGCCTAAACCCCTCCTCGGCGCTTCGCTGTCGCGAAGCACCAAGGACAATGTGTTTGCCTAAACCCCTCCCAACCCTCCCCGAACATCGGGGAGGGCTATCGCTCCGAAATTGCCTTGGGGCTTCCGATCAGGTGATCGATACCGCTGTACCTGGCCAAACGAAAAAGGCGCAGCCGAAGCTGCGCCTTTTTGTTTTGCACCGATTGCAGACCGAAGCTGGAGCTTGGCCCGCTTGTTTCCTCAGCGGAACGCCGCCACTGTCGGGCCGCGGGTGCGCCAGACGCGCGTGTTGTCGTAGTAGCTGGCGGTGCCGATCGGAACGCCACTGATGGTGTAGTTCGGCGACGAGAAGGCACCGACGCGCGTGCACGTCGAGCACGGGCCGTTGTTGACTGCCATCACTGTGCGACGGTTGATGCTCGACATCACGTACCCGTGGCCATAGGCATACGGTGTCGTGGTCGGGTCGTTGTCGTGGCGTGTGCCCACGACGTGGCCAGCTTCGTGCACGAACGTGTAGTTGCCGGTCATGCAGGATGGGCTCATGACGAAGTACGCACTGGCGTTCGACGTGGCAATCCCGGCTGCCTGGCCACACAGTGTCGAGCTGGCTGGTGCAACATAGGCCACGATGTCGGCCGTGTTCGTCGTCCGCAGGCTGCCGATCGTGTCGTAGTAGCCATCACTCAGGTTCGTCAGGCGCGACAGCATCGTCGTGTAGTTGTTGGTTTCCGACTGCGTGAAGTACTTGATCGTGCCGGCTTGCTGGAAACGGATGTCGGTGTTTGTTGCAGCCAGTGCCGTATTCGATTCCGAAAACGCCAGATCCACCGTCTGCTGGTCATTGCCGATGGCAGTGCCAGCCGCCGGGCCGAACGCAACCATCACACGGATCGTCGAAATCGCTTTTGCGCCGTAGTCATCCTGCCAGGAGCCGAGTTCACGCGGTCTGGCGGAATGGCGAAGCATCGCGGCATACCCGGCTTCATCTTCATCCGGCAGGAACTTGCTTTGGTCGACTTCGACGAGTGCATGCTGGCCCTTGTCGACCGGGATCAAGCGGTACAGCGCACCATCGACACGGATGTTGGCGAGGATCGTATCGCCCGAACGTACGGCGATGATCTGGTTGTCCAGGGTATCGATCGGCTTGCGGCCTTTTGCATCGACAGTCTTCGGCACGTCGAGGTCGAGGTCGCCGATCCAGACGTCATTGCCACTTGCCATGGATTCGAAATGTGACTGCACGGCCGTGATTTGAATGCCGCCCGGCAACGACAGCCGGAGATCACGGGTTTTGGCATGCAGCAGGGAAGCGTCTGCACGAACGATTTCGATCCGTTCGTTGCTGATGTCCTGTGCCACCTTGGCCAGCAACTCGCCGGGTTCGGCAAACTGCTCGCGGTTTCCTGCAGTGGTAAACAAATCCTGTGCAGCAAAAGCCGAACCGGCCGCGAGGGCCACGCTGATGCCGAAGGCAATACGCGCAAATGTCATTGCTTTGATGTCCTGTGGATGATGTTGTTGGAATATCGCGGCTGACGCGTCCTCTCTCCCAAACGCCGCCGCGTTCCGGAATGTACACAATTGAAAACCGGAAATCGGAGCCTTCACATAAAAAAGTCGCGATGCGGCAGCGCAATATGTGAAGACGATTTGGTCGGCTCGTATCACGCGCTCATCCAATCAATGATTTGCATCGTTGCTGCACTGCAAACGCCGTGCAGAACGACCCATGACCGGACTCCATATCGATATGCCGATTCTTGTCTGTAGGACCGAAGAATTTGCCTGAGATCCTCCCAACCCTCGCCGAACATCGGGGAGGGCTTGGGCTGTTCCGAAACTTCGTCGAATCGCAGCTTCTTCTTCGACAGGTGGCTGGCCGAACCCGTGAACCATCGTGGCCGAAAGCGCTCCCGATCAGTGGATGGGTTGCAGCATTCCCCAAGTCGATACCATCCATTGCATGTGTCCGCCTTGGAGCCAAACATGTACGAAACCCGCGGAGAACCACTGATCGCCAATGTGCCGTTCCTGAGACGCGTGCTCAGTCATGCGGGTGCAGCGACGCTGCTGATCGGCGTGTCGCTCGGCGGCGGTATGGTCGGTTACCACGTTCTGGAAGGCCTGGCCTGGGAGGACGCGTTTCTGAATGCAGCCATGCTTCTGGGCGGGATGGGGCCGGTCGATGCACCGCAGTCCTTTGCGGGAAAAATGTTCGCAGGCGTCTATGCCTTGTATGCCGGGCTCGTGTTCATCGCCACGGCGGCACTGGTTTTTACGCCGGTCATGCATCGGGTGCTGCATCACTTTCATTGGTCGGACTGAGTCGCTGTTTCGATTGTCCACATTGCATGTGTGGTTTCACCCTTGCCGAGGTGCCGGTGCCAGCCCAATGTGTCGGTGTCGAAGGGAGAATTGGTATGCGCGCCTCAAGCATGTTGATATTGATCTTGCTCAGTCCGGGGGTATTGGCGGGCACGCTCACCGTGACCGATGCCGGTGATGCCGGAGACGGGCTCTGTGATGCCACCTGCACCTTGCGCGACGCAGTCGACGATTCAAGCGCAGACGACCGGATTCTGTTCGACCTGGCCTTGCCGAATCCACTGGTACTGTCTCTGACCGGGCCAGCCTTGGTGATCGACATCCCGCTGCGCATCACTGCGACGGATGGTGTGCCGACCGTGTTGCGACGTACTGCGGGAACGGACCGTCTGTTGAATGTCGCGTCTACCGGGGATGCACGGATCATCGGGTTGGGGTTCGAGGACGGTGTGGCGCCCGTTCTACCGATGCAAGGTGACGCAAAAGGTGGTGCGATCCATGTCGATGCCAACGGTACACTGGAGTTGCGAGATTGTGTCCTCCGCAACAACCGCGCACTGGCGTTGGTGAACCCTGCCGGTGCTCCCGGGCTTCCGGGGAGTCGTGCTGATGGTGGCGCCATCTATGCCCTGGGGAATTTGTTGATGGAAGGCTGCGCGGTCTTGGGGAACCTGGCTCAAGGCTCCGATGCGCCGCCGGTTTTAGGATTGTTCATACCCGGAAGTACCGGGGGTGCTGCGTCGGGCGGTGCAATCCATGCCGACGGATCGGTAGCCATTCTGAATTCGACATTTCACGGCAATGTTGCCCAGGGTGGGCACGGCAGCACGGGTGGCAATGATCCGGCATTCATGGTGGGACTGCCCGGAGGCACTGGCGGGAGTGCGGCAGGCGGAGCCTTGGCATTCACGGTCAACTCGGTGCCCACTGTGGCGTTTTCGACCTTCGTGGCCAACTTGGCCACTGGCGGCGCCGGTGGGTCTGGAGGCATACCGGGTGGTCCACCTGGTCCACCGGGGGCCGAAGCCGGCGAAGCGCTGAGCGGTGATGCCGCAACGATCATCAATACCAGTGTGCTGATCGGATCCGGTGCAGCCACCTCAACTTGTGCAGGCGCTGCGTTGTCACAGCGAACCGAAAATCGCGTGGACGCAACCGGCTGCCCAGGTCTGCAGGTTCCTGGGTTGCTCGCGCAGTTCGAACCGTTCAATCCGATCGAACCTTTGCCGGTGTATCGCCCCATGTTGGGCAGCGACGTGATCGACACCAGCCCCGACTGTCTGGACGCACTGGGTGCTGAAGCGGTCGATCTCGATCAATTGTTGAACCCCCGGCCAAGATCCGGTGGTGGCGCTGAAGTGCGATGCGACTTCGGCGCGTTTGAAGCGACGATCGTGATGTTCGCAGACGGATTCGAGGATCCGCCACCGCCGCCGTGAATGAACGCTGTGTGTGGATCGTGCCGACTTCGGCACTGGCCGTCGGGCGTGTATCCGCAGTGGGTTCCGATGCCGTTGGCAAATCGCACCACAGTGCAGGACCCGGAAACGGCATTGTTCCGATCGCAGTCATGCAGGCGCCATCTGTCGATGGTCCCCGACTGCAGCGGACGGTGTGGCACGGCATGTGCCGAATCGGACGTGGCCGACGACCTTTGCCCTCACTCGACCGCCAGCATCGTTCCGCGACACGTGCGCGCCCCGCAGGAGCATCGCCACCGCAATCGCTCTGCTGCGGAAACCGAGTGGCTGAACTCCAGCGAATAGTCGAACGTGAGTTCATCGCCAGCGCGGATCTTCTTGAGCGTCACCAAAAACACTCGGTCACGCTGTTCGTCACCATCGATATCGACCCAGATCACCGCTTCACAGTTCGGTGCACAGCAATGATTCGCGAATCGGGCGCTGCTGCCGCCGACATTGCCGTCAATAAGCCAATGGTCGTTGACGGCAAACAGGTAGGTTTCGCCGAGGCCGCTGTTGTCGCCATAACGTCGAAATGCCTCGTCACTCGTGATGCGTTCACCGCGATATTCCAGGATTCGAGTTCCTGCGGGCAGGTCCATGTTCGCGAATACGCCACGCCCATGAATGCGTGAACGTCGAACCACTACTCTGGGTTGACTCATTGTCGGTTCCTCGGTTGCCGCATCCATCACTCCGGCTTGCGGTTGGGCCTGAAGCAAGAACGAGATTGCCACGTCGCTGCGCTCCTCGCAAAGACGCCATGAGGGGAATGCAGGTCGCATGGCAAGCGCCGCTCCCGATGTCGGGATGCACATCAAACATCCTGACATTGCGAGCCCGAAGGGCGCGGCAATCTCTTGCTTGTGATCAGGTCCGAGGTCTGAACGGGATTGTCACGTCGCTGCGCCAAGAGAG
>JBEIPT010000244.1:0-5877 GCA_040376895.1 Lysobacteraceae bacterium
CAGGCTTCATAGGCGACGATCGCCACCGCATTCGACAGGTTGAGGCTGCGGTTACCTGGGCGCATCGGCAGGCGCAAGGTTTGTCCGGCCGGCAGTGTGTCGATGAAATCCTGCGGCAATCCTCGCGTCTCAGGGCCGAATACCAAGGCGTCTCCAGCGACAAAGGCGGCTTGGTCGTACCGGGTATGCGATCGGGTCGACAGCGCAAAGAGCCGATTCGGCGATGTGGATTCGGTGAACGAGTCCAATGAAGCATGCAAACGCAGTTCGGCAAACTCGTGGTAATCGAGCCCGGCACGACGGAGCTTGGCGTGGTCGATGCCAAAACCGAGTGGCTCGATCAAATGCAGCGTGAATCCGGTGTTGGCGGCGAGCCGGATGATGTTGCCCGTGTTCGGTGGGATCTCCGGCTGATACAGGACAATGTGCAGCATCAGGTTTTGACACTCTCGATCACGCGCCGGATGAACGGCACGGTGAGGCGGCGTTGGGCGGCCATGCTGGCAACGTCGAGTTGATCGACGATACCGATCAAGGCACCGAGATCGCGGGGAAACCGGCGCATCAGGAAGTCGAGTACTTCGCCACTGAGGTCGAGGCCACGCTCGCGGGCACGGTCGACCAGCACGGCGCGGACTTCAAACTCGGGCAACAGTCGCAGCCGATGCTGCACGAGGCTCGACAGGCGCGACACGAGGTCGGGGAGATGGATTGCCAGTCGCGAGGGAAGTTCGGCACTCGTGACCAGGAGCCTCGCCCGTTCAGACTTGGCGCGATTGAACAAGTCGAACAGCGCAATTTCCTCGGCGCGCCGACCGGCGATGGCGTCTACATCGTCGATGACCACGAGGCCAGTGGTGAGTGCCGCTTCCAGCGCTGGCAGTGCCTGAGCGCCGAGGCTGCGCAACGGCAGGTATTGTGCGGCGTTGGCCTCCTGCACGGCGGATGAGGCCAAGTGTGTTTTGCCGGATCCGGCCGGGCCGGCCAGCAGCACGCCTGTGAACTCGCCTGTGTCGACCAGCATCTGGCGCACGCTCGCGAGCGCGACGGCATTCTCGCCTGGCAGGAAGTGCGCGAGCCGGGTCCGAGGCGGAAACCGGAAGTTCAGAGGCAGCTGCGGCGTCGTCACGACACTTGTGATTCGTTCGAGGCAGGGGCCTGCAAGGCTTCCATCGTTGCAGCACTGCCGGGATCGGGCCCCGGTTTCGGTGTGTCGCCGTACATGTTGCTGGCCAGATACCGCTCGTGTGCGTATTTGACGACCACCATGATCACCGCGGCCGCTGGCAATGCGAGCAGCACGCCGAAGAACCCGAACAGGGTGCCGCCGGCCATGACCGCGAACACCACGGCAACCGGGTGCAAGCCGATCTTGTCGCCCACCAGAGTCGGCGTCAGCAGAAAACTCTCGAGCACCTGGCCGACCCCAAAAACCCCGCCGACCAGCAGCAGGTTGATCCAGGGATCACCGGGGCTCGCCAATGCCGCCAGTGCGCCGGCGATGATCCCGATGGCCGGGCCAAGATACGGAACAAAACTCAGCATTCCGGCACCGAAGCCGATGAGCAGGCCAAAACGGATCCCGCAAACCTGCAAGCCAAACCCATAAAGCAGTCCGAGGACCAGCATCACGGAAACCTGCCCGCGCAGGAATGCGCCGAGCACTTCGTCGGATTCACGGGCCAGTTTCTCGACAGTCGGTGCCAGCGGACGCGGAATCAGTTCGTGGATACGCGCCAACAACAAGTCCCAGTCGCGGAGCAGATAGAAGGTCAGCACCGGTATCAGCAGCAGGTTGGCGAACCATGCCAGGACCACCGCGCTGCCTTTGCCGACGCCGGCAAAAATGGTCTGCGCAATCTTGCCGATGTCCTTGAGGTGGGACTTCGTGGTCTCGAAAATCTGCCCCGGTGACAGGGCGCTCAGATCGAGATTGAGGTTCTGTTTGGCATACGGCAAAGCGGTGCCGTTGAACCAGATTTCCAGCGCCTGCAACAGCTCGGGCAGATCGCGTGCTTGCGTGATCAGCGTCGGGATCACGATCGCGAGCAGCGAGGCCGCGAACAGCAGCATGCCGCCAAACACGATCACCACCGAAGTCGTGCGCGAAAAGCGCTTCTGCAAGCGGTCGACCAAGGGGTCACTGAGGTACGCCAGCAATGCCGAGACCGCGAACGGTGTGAGCACCGGCGCCAACACGTAAAGGAGCCCGCCGATCAACAGGGCGGACGCCAGCCACAACCAGGTGCGCTGATCAACGAACATCGGGGGTTCTCCCATTTTCAGTGGCGTTTTCGTGCCATGCGGCGCGGGTCTTCTGCACGAATCGGATCACATAATCGACGCCGCTGGCCAGTGTCAGTGAGGTCGCGATGTTCGCCATCCACCAGAGGGAACGATCGGCGACCGGTATCAGCCCGCGGTCCAGCAATACGAAAGCAAGATACAGAGTCTGTGCGAACACGGCACTGCGTCCAAGGACATTCGGTTCGGGTTTCAGCGTACGCACGAACCAATGAAATGCCAGCGAACCCGCGGCCAAAACCATGTCACGGCCTACGACCACCAGCACGAACCAAAGGGGCAGGGCATCGACGGCGAACAGGCAAGCCAGGACAACCAGTGCCAACATTTTGTCGGCCGCCGGGTCGAGCCAGGCGCCTATGGCGCTTTGCCAGCCGAACCGTTTGGCCAGGAAACCGTCGAGCAAATCGGTCAGCCCGGCGAAGACCAGCAGGTAGAGCGCATGCGCATTCTGCCCATCCAGGATCCAGAGTCCCAACGGTAGGGTGCACAGTAGCCGCAGCCCGCTCAGCAGATTCGGAAGGTGCCGCATGCGAGCTCCGCTCAGGGCAGGAGTTCCAGCGCATACGCAGGAGGCTGGCCGGCTTCCACCGGAAGTTCCAGCAGGTTCATGCGCTGGTCGAACTTGAGCAACTGTTTGAAGCGCTTTGGTCCTGCCTGGATATTCAGGCTGAGCCAGGCGCGGTCACCTTCTGCGCCGATCACGTCGATTTGCTTCACCACGTCCAATCGACGCAGGTAACCGAGCGCGCGGGCATAGTCGGCGCCGTCCTTGACCTGGGTCAGCCAGACACTGATGGTGCCGATCGGCGGCTCGGAATTGTCGAAAGCGAACCGGCGCGCCAGTCGGTCGGCTGCGCCGTCGATGCCCAGACTCAACAAAGGCGCCGAACTGCTGTCGACGGCGCTCCACTCTTCGAACTGACCTCCCTGGATCAGCGCGTATTTGGCCGACCACTCGGTGCCGGCCCGGCGGAGCCGGATCAGCAGGCTCGTATTGATGCCGTAACGTCCGCTGGCGCCGACCACTGCCTTCAGGGGTGCGTCCCAAAGGGTGACCGCATCGACTCGGCCCTGATCCACGTTGTCCATGTTCGGCAACTGCACGGTCAGCCCGCGTTCGTCGGCCCGGGCGGTCAACGCGCCGAGTGCCTGCACCTGGGTCGACGAGGCAATCTGCTTCCGTGTGCCGTCGTCCACGACCAGCCAGACCATCATCGGCGGCCGTTGCTCCGGCCACAAAGGCCGGCCAAGTTGACCGAGCACCTTGCGAATTGCTTCGGCGTCGAAACGAACGCGCAGCACAAGCCGTGATTCCGGCTGACCGACCGCATTGTTTTCGACCACCTGCCGGGATTCTTCGCCGGTGACGATCGCATTCAGTCCCGACATCAGCATTTCGAGCTCCGGGGCGGTTGCCACGGAGGTGTCGCCGGAGGCCTTGACCAGAACGCGCCGGAACGCCGTCCGTGCCCCTTGATCGCGGTCGCGAGCGTCTTCACTCAGGATCGGCGCATCGGCCTCGTAAATCGCGACAGTCTGGGCAAAAGCCGCCGCCGGCAGCAGCAGGGCCAGGACCAGCAGGAACAAAATTCGAGCGTACATGCGCGCATCCGGTGCAAGAACCAGCGCCGATGATAGCGGGCTCGGGGTCCGGGCGCGGCAGCCTGCTATCCTGTGCGCTTTCCTTGCGGACTGCGGCCATGACGACAGGTTTGACTTATCGGGATGCGGGTGTCGACATTGATGCCGGCGAGGCGGTCGTGGACCGCATCAAGCCTTTGGTGGCACGAACGTTCCGCAAGGAGGTCATGTCCGGGCTGGGCGGTTTTGGCGCGCTGTTCGAACTCGGCGGCCGTTACCGTGATCCGGTGCTGGTCTCCGGCACCGACGGTGTCGGCACGAAGCTCAAACTGGCCCAGCACCTGAACCGTCACGACACGATCGGCATCGATCTGGTTGCCATGTGCGTCAACGATGTTCTGGTGCAGGGTGCCGAACCGCTGTTTTTCCTCGACTACTTCGCCACCGGCAAACTCGATGTGGATACAGCCGTCAATGTGATCGGCGGCATCGCCAAAGGTTGCGAACTGGCCGGGTGTGCGCTGATTGGCGGTGAGACGGCGGAAATGCCCGACATGTACCCGCCCGGTGAATACGACCTCGCCGGTTTCTCGGTGGGTGCCGTGGAAAAGGCCAATCTGCTCACGGGTGAGCGCGTGCAGGCCGGCGACGTCATTCTGGGCATCGAATCCAGCGGGCCACACTCGAACGGTTATTCGCTGATCCGGCGAATCGTCAAACATGTCGGTGCGGATCTGGCACAGCCCCTGGGCGCCGGTACGCTGGCCGACGCACTGATGCAGCCGACAACGATCTACGTCAAGCCGATCCTCGCGCTCATGCAGGAGCGCCCGGCACATGCGCTGGCGCACATCACCGGCGGTGGTCTCAAGGAAAACATCATCCGGGTCGTGCCGGATGGTCTCGGCCTCGACATCGAAGCGAGCACGCTCAAACTGCCGCCGGTATTCCATTGGCTTCAGGACGCCGGTTCGGTGGTCGACTCGGAGATGTGGCGGACCTTCAACTGCGGCATCGGCTTCACGCTGTTGCTGAGTGCCGCGGAAGTTGAGCCGACCCGACAATGGCTTGCCGAGCGCGGCCTGGCTTCGCGCCCGATCGGTCAGGTGGTGCGTCGCGACGGCACCGATGACGAGCGCGTGCGCATCGGCTGACCGATATGGCGATGTTTCGGCTGGCTGTGCTCGCATCCGGGCGCGGCAGCAACCTCAAGGCTTTGCTGGACGCCATCACCGCCGGCACACTTCCGGCTCAAGTGGTCGGTGTGTTCAGTGACAAGCCTCATGCGGGCGCGCTGGAGATCGCGCGGACGGCCGGAATTCCGGCGGTCTGCGTCTCACCGAAGGTGTTTTCCGACCGCGCCGGATTTGATCGCACGCTGTTTGCCGAAGTGGATGCCTGTGCGCCGGATCTGATCGTTCTGGCAGGCTTCATGCGCATCCTCACTCCCGAAGTGGTCGCTGCGCGACCCGGACGCATGATCAATATCCATCCGTCGCTGTTGCCCAAGTACCCGGGTCTGCACACGCATCAGCGCGCGTTGGAAGCCGGAGACGCCGAACATGGCGCCACGGTTCATTGGGTCACGCCCGATCTTGACGCAGGCCCGCTCATCGCGCAGGCGCGTATGTCGATCGGGTCCGGGGATACCGCTGAAACCCTGGCTGCCCGACTACTGCCGCTGGAGCATGAATTGTTGGTGCGTGTGGTGTCGCAGCTGGCGAATCGGAATTCGCCTGACCATACGGTCTGAGCTGTTCGTTACTCGAAACTGTCTGAGAACAGCCCGGGATCGGCCAAGGAGAGTAATGCAGTGCTCCAACGCTGGTCGTTTGCGGGTGTGACGGTCACCGTCGTCGGTGCGCTGACCACATCGACACTGGCCAGAACCAGACACGGTGAGCCGCCGCCGGCACAGTGGGCCGAGAGGAACTGACCGTTGCCGGTGACCGGTTGCACGGCATCGGGAAACCACGTTGCGGTCAGCAC
>JBEIPT010000302.1:0-4770 GCA_040376895.1 Lysobacteraceae bacterium
ACCATCTTGGATTCCGATTCGGGGCTCAACAACGAACGAGCATGCAAGCGAGGGCGTTTGCCGTTGGCCGCATCTTGTTTGAGGGGTCAGTTGCCTCCGCCGTCCCCGCCGCCCGCGTCGCCGCCACCTGAGTCCCCGGCACCATAAGAAACGCTGCGATCGGTGGCCTGGCCCAAGGTTTTGCCCTGGACCATTTCTTCACGCCGGGTGTCGTCTGGATTGGCGCGGATCCAACGCAAACCAAGCCAGATGGTCGGAAGCAGAATCACAAGCACCACACCAATAGAAGCAACGGCCAAAGCTTCCATGCGAATCTCTCCGACCGCTTCTTGGGTGTCCGGAGCGCCAAACATTGGCGCTCCGGTTATTGCGGACCCGCGATTGCGGCAATCAGTGGCCGGGTGCCGGTTCCGGGGTGGACGCTTCTGCCGGTTGACCCTGTTGCATGTCGATCGTTCGATTGGCCTTCCAGTCCAGCGGCTTCGAAATCACCCCATTCGGGCCATCCACAAAGTCGGTGACTGTCCACGGCTTGCCATCCTTGTCGAGGTAGAGCTTGTTCATCTCTGGATGGTTGAACGGACGCGAGCCGATGCGACCGAGCACGGCAATCTGTCCACCGGTTTCGTCGACCGCGCGATCCCGTTCCAAACCACGACTCAGTGACAGGGCAGGGGAAGGTGTCTTCCAGTGCGCGATCAGTTGTGGTTTCGGCTGCGGGCTGAAGCCATAGAACTTGGGCTGGCTTTCCGGCGAGAACAACTGCACGACCTTGAGGCCGTTCGCACCGTCCGCGACATACGCATACAGCGATGCATTGGTGCTGGCCGCCACGACGTCGCGCGCGTCGGTGATCTGGCCGTTGCCGTTGAACATCTGGTACAGCGTCGGCGCTTCCGGCTTCGTTACATTGACGATCGCGATACCTTCGGCGCCGTTGGCGACGTAGGCATAAGTGCGGGCGACATGCAGCTTCTGAGCGTTTGCCAGTGCCACATGCGCACCCGTGATCCGCGGTTCAGCCGGGTTCGTCACATCGATCACTTCCAGACCCTTGGCGGTGGTTGCGAACAGATAACGGAACTGGACCTGTGCAGCACGCGGATCGTCGAGGCTGATCGTCGTCACGTACTTCGGCTTCAGCGCGTCGGTGAGGTCCAGCACCACGATCCCCTTCGGCGTCGAGGCATAGAACCAGGTACCCGCGATGGCGAGATGGCGGACGCCATTCAGCACGCCGTTCTCGTTCCACGTCAGTGCGCGTTCCAGGTGGTTGTTGCGGAACTCGCCGTCACTCAGCGTGTTCACGTCGACGAGGATCAAACCCTCTTCGGCATCGGTGACGAACGCGTAGTTGTAGATGCCAAGGAACGCCTGTTCCATGTTCGTCTTGCGCATCAGGTCGCCCTGGTTGCGTGCCGGATGGATCGGCTGCGTCGTCGGCAGTACCACACAGGTGGCGTTCTTCGACTCAACATTGACGTCCTGACCCAGTTCCGAACTTGGGGCACTGACGATCCGCTGCGAGAAGCCCTTGTTCGCGACCGATGCGATGTCGTAGACCCGCAAGCCCTTCTTGCCTTCGGCAACAAAGAGGTACTCGCCACGATGCTGCAGGCAGGAGGCAGCGTTCGAGTTGTGCGAGAAACCTTCCGGCAATTCCTGACCGCGTTTGCCATGTTTCTCGAAGCGCTCGGGATACGCATAACGATGCAGGAACGAACCGATTACAGCCTGCGGTTCATCCCATTCGGTGACCGGGACGGCACTGATCGACTTCTCGCCACCGACAAACGCGTTGAAGCCCAGGAAGTCGACGAAGTCGGTGCCCTGCAGCAACAGCTGCGCCATGATGGCGTTGTTGTCGTTCTGCTCGCTCAGGTGGCAATCCGTGCAGGTTTTGGTTTCGCCGCGACGTTCCGTGTGCGGATAGTGCGGGGCAAATGCCTGCGACGAGAAGCCGGACGCGGCAATCGGTGGCTGCTGAATGTAGATCCGCTCGCGGTTGCTGTTCGTCGAGCTCAACACGAGTGCCGAACTGGATCGGACCGGCGCGATCTTGTGATCTTTGATCTCGCCGTGGATTCCCAGCTGGAACATGTCATCACGCGCGACCTGCGGGTTGTAGGTCGCAAAGTTGCGGGTTTCGCCACCTTCGTAGTGATTGCGCTCGGTTTTCCAGTTCGCCTGGATCGGCAGATGGCAGCCGCCACAACTGGTCGTCCACGAGGTGTGGCAGGTGTAGCAGAGCATCTTGTCTTCGTTGTGGGCGCGCTCGGCCTTGGGAACGTCAGGGCCCCAATTCTGCTGCAACGGATCCTTGGAAACGGTATGGGCGCGCGTGGCTTTGGCGTTGTAGTCAGCGTTTGTCTGGTCGGACGTGTCCTTCAACAGGGACAGTGTCCATTCCAATCCGGGCGTGACAACGGAACGTTGGATCAACTTGCCGTCGACCCACTCGAAACGCTTCTTGCCGTCGCGGTTGCGCAGCAGCGAGAGTTGCTTGCCCTTGGGGCTGGCCATCGGGCCGCTGGTCGACAGATTGGGGTAGGCATCCGGCGTACCGTGGCAGTCCTGGCACTGGATTTCGACGCCAGCCATGACTTCGCCGACGATGTGGCCGTTGCTGTGTGCGTCCTGCGCAAAATGGCAGTCCACACATTGCAGGCCCAGATCGACGTGGATCGACGACATGTGCACGGCTTTCTCGAACTTTTTCGGGTCGTTGTCGTCGATCGGCTGATTGTCGGATGTCAGCAGCGTGCCTTCGCGGTCGCGCTTGAACACGGCGCGGAAGTTCCAGCCCTGGCCATGGTAGTCGGCGAACTGGGTGTCCTTCAGATTCGGGTTGTTCTCGGCGACCTGGTGCAGGAACTTGGGATCGGACCACATGCCGCGGATCGCCGCCTCTTCAGGGTTGCGTTCGTTGATCACCCGGATTTCTTCGTCAGTGGGTTTCTTTTCCTGCTTCGGCCACATCGCCGCCGCATCGGACTCGTAGTCCCACATGATGTAACCGAGCATCGTGTTGATGAACATGTTCGGCTGGTGCATATGGCAGATCATGCACTGGCTGGTCGGGATGGCTCGCGTGAACTCGTGCTTGAGCGGATGACCGGGTTCATTTTTTGGAATGGTCGGATCAACCGTTTGGGTCGTTCCGGTGCTGCCGAATTTGGCGTAGACCGCGGAATGTCGCGGGTCACGGTCGTTGGCGTATACCACGTGGCATGCCGAACAGCCGGAGGAACGGAAGTCGCCCGGGTTTTCGTTCGTGCCAAGGAACCACAGATGCGGATCGTTCAGTCGGGTCTTGTGGATGTTCAGTACCGGAATGGCCACACGCTGTCCGGTACCGCCGGCGCGATTGCTCTGCTTGAGGTCCGGGCGACCGGGTTCTTCGAGACGCTGAATCTGACCGAGCGAATTGGGCAGGCCAGTTTCGGCGAACGTGGTGTTGATGTTGCGACCGCCACGTTCGAACACGCGGAAGACATCGGCCGGCGGAATCACTTCCCATGCGGGCAAGGGGAACAGTTGCGGCAGGATGCCGCGCGCAACCATTTGGTCATCGGATGCACCGATCAAGGCCTTCACGACGTTCGGTTGCGAGTCACGCGTGTAACTCTCGCCAAGCATGTAGCGCTTGTAGGGGAGAATGCCGTTGTTGTAGCTGGCGCCGCCCCACAACATGGCGCTCGTGGCCATCAAGCTGCGTTCGACTGCCTGGACCGTCTGCAGATGGCAGGCACCGCAGGCCTCGCGCGCAATGCGCAAGTCACCCGGATTGATGAAGCGGATGTACTCCGGTGATTCCTTGTTGAGTTTGGCGAAGCTGCCAGGCGGGTTCGCGCTGGTCGGGAAATGGCTCGGGTAACGCGGCAACACGTGCGCGCTGTCGACCGCATTCTGGTACATCGGGTCGAATGGCGAGTGGTGGCCGAATGAATCCTCACCATGTTCCTTGCCGTGTTTCTCGCCGGCCTTCGGCACGTGATCGCCGTAGTTGACCGCATGACGCGGTTCGAAGCTGCTGTTCGGGGCCTTGACCGTGGCGTTGCCGCCGTGGCAATCGGTACAACCCAGCACGACCGCAGGGGATGCATGCATGGTGTGGCGATCAGTGCTGGTGTGGCAGGTGACACAGCCTTCACTCTTGGTGTCCGCTTCAGCCTGCGACTGATTGAACGGCGCATCGGGAGCGGTGACGTAGGTCCGTTCTACCGGCTTTTCTTCCTCGGAATGGACCACCAACGGCAACGCAAGCATCGACAATGCCAGCAGGATGGCCGCTGGGTGTCGGCGATGACGCCATGGTTGTGTCCCGACGGCGGGGGCGCCGGTACTGCTTCGGGTCAGGTGTGCTTCGATCATGGTCCTGGCCTCAATAGCTGAAGATGAAGTTGCCGAGCACGGTGTAGTAGGTATCGTCATCGCCATACAGATCCTTCATGCCGTCGCCGGGGTGGAGCAGGGCACCGGACATGCGAAGCACGATGTTCTGAGTGGCGTAAGGACGCCAAATGTAGGCGACCGAAAAATCGGTGCCGATGTGCTCGTCGATCGGTGACTGGTTGCGTGCCACCTCGAGTACCGTCGTGTCATCGAACCACAGTTCGTTGAGGTTGACGCTGACCCGGGATTGCGGCGTGACGTCGAGGTCGGCACCCACACCGATCAGGTGCAGGCCAGGATTCTCGAAATTGGACTGCCCCAGTTCGCGCGACGAACGCATCGACGGCAGAAGAGAGTTGCGGCCAGCGAGGGCCA
>JBEIPT010000567.1:0-2027 GCA_040376895.1 Lysobacteraceae bacterium
ATTCCGGACTCGTGGTGTTGGCTGCAGCTCGTCTTGGCAAAGCACGTTTGATCGATAACGTATTGATTTAAAAGCCTGTTGTTTTCCAGGTGTGGTATCTGCGCGACAAGTTGTCGCGGCAAGACAACATGGTGTTGCGTTTCCGCACAGGCCTTGATACAGTTCATCTCGCCGGTGGGTACTTCGATCGCTTCATGGCGATCCCCACCTCAGCAGGGCGCATTGTTTAGGTAATCGTCACTCCGATTCGACCCTCCCAGGTACTTCTGTGGAGGGTTTTTTTTGCCTTGAATTTGTCGGAAGTGGGCTGGAAGACGCGCCAGCCCGCGCACCGGTTACCAATAAACCGGTTCAGGCACCAAGCGAACGCCAAACCGTTCTTCGACCCGAGCCACCACAAGCTCAGCAAACGCCCGAAGTTCGGGGCCGGTGGCCTTCTCGTGGTTCACCAGAACCAGCGCATGATGGGCCGAAATGCCGGCATCACCGTCGCGGGCACCCTTCAATCCGGCCTGTTCGATCAGCCAGCCTGCACTGAGCTTGCGGCCGTGATCGATTGGCCAGCTGACAATTGTCGGGAATTCGGATTGCAGGCGTGCTGCGGTGGCGGCATCGACGATCGGGTTCTTGAAGAAGCTTCCGGCATTCGGCAGCTGTTTCGGATCGGGCAGTTTGCGTTGCCGCAGGCGTATGACCGCGGCGGCCACGTGGCGCGAGGTGGGCTGATCAATGGCCATAGCCGACAGCTCTTCGCGCACACCTTGGTAGTCGAGGCGCAACCGATCGTGGCGATCCAGTTCGAACGTCACTGCGGTGATCACGAACCGGTCCGGATCCCGTTTGAACAGACTGTCCCGGTAGCCAAAGCTGCATTGCGACCGCGACATGGTGCGGAAGGCATCCTGAAGTCGATCGTAGACTTCAACTGCCACGATCGACTCGCCCACTTCGACGCCGTAAGCGCCGATATTCTGGATCGGAGCTGCGCCAACGGTGCCGGGAATCAACGCCAGATTCTCCAGACCGGCCAGCCCAAGCTCGATGCTGTGCATGACCAACTCATGCCAGTTGTACCCGGCTTCGACCCGCAGCCGGGCCTTGTCTTCGTTGATCGCGAGCGACTGGACACTGCGGCCTTTGAGGCGCAGCAGCGTGCCAGGTAGATCGCCGGTAACGAGCACATTGCTGCCTTCGCCGAGCACGCGCACGGGCGAGTGTTTCACCTCGGCGCGCGCAAAGATTTCCGGCAACGCGCGGCTGTCCGACACATCGATCAGTCGCTCGACGGATGCCGAAACACGCAGCGTATTGAGGTCGCGCAAATCGGCCTGCAAGGTTTCCGACCACGCCGGACCGGTGGTCATGGTGCCCACTTGGCGCGCAGCGCGTCGACACTCTCTCTGATCAAGTCCGGGCCACGATAGATCAGTCCAGTGTAGAACTGGACCAACTGAGCACCGGCGGCGATCTTGGCTGCTGCGTCGGCGCCTTCAAGGATGCCGCCCACGCCGATCAGGGGCAATCGATCACCCACGCGCGCCGACCTCGCGGCAAGCGTGCTGGTGCTCTTGCGGAATACTGGCCGACCGGACAATCCGCCGGCTTCCGCGGCGAATCGGTGTCCGGCCACGAGATCGCGATCGATCGTGGTGTTCGTCAGGATCAGGCCATCCACTCGTTCGCTGAGGAACACTTCGGCCATGCCATCGAGATCGGCCTCCGTGAGGTCCGGTGCGATCTTGACCAGCACCGGCACGCGTTTGCCGTGTTTGCCGTGATTGGCTTCGCGCGCTTCAATCAGGCTTGCGACTAGGCGCCGCAAGGCGTCTTCATTCTGGAGGTCACGCAGGCCTTGGGTGTTCGGCGACGAAATGTTGACGGTGATGTAGTCGGCGCGTGCGTATACCTTGTTCAAGCCGATCAGATAGTCGTCGACGGCGTGTTCGTTCGGAGTGTCCTTGTTCTTGCCGATGTTGATGCCGAGCGGGCCTTTGAAGCGTACGCGCTCCAGATTGCGGAGCAGGGCA
>JBEIPT010000044.1:0-13719 GCA_040376895.1 Lysobacteraceae bacterium
AATACAGGTCCTGCAACAAGTCGCGCAAACAATTTCATCGGGCTGCTCCAAAGTGGGTCGTGAACGTAGTGCCGGATTTGCGCAAACTCGCGAACAAATCGAACGGCTACTGGTTCACGCGAAATCGAGCATCCCGAATGATCACGACACGTGAACTACCCAGACCGAGATGTCTTGCGGGCAGGCGATAAGGTGGCGCAGATCCTTCCCGTCAGGTGACGGAAGACGCAAGAAAGGCGTCAGGGCGTGCCAGCCCAGCAGAAGCGATTCCTGCCCTCACGCTTGGCCCGATACAGCGCTTCGTCGGCAAACGCGACGAGCGATGTCGGGGACTGCAGCAGAGCCGATGAGCGCTCGGCATCCGATGGATCGAGACAACACCCACCGACACTCAACGTCACGTGTGGCCCGATACTGGATCGCGGGTGCGGCAAAGCCTGAGCAGCCAATGCCGCGAGGCTTCGCTCGGCGATCTTGACTGCCTTGTCAGGACCGGTATCGGGCAGCAGCAACACGAATTCCTCGCCGCCATACCGCGCAACCAGCGAATCGGAATCCGGCAATACGGTATCCAACGTCCGCGCCACGATGCAGATGCACTCGTCACCTTCCAGGTGCCCCAGGGCATCGTTGTATTGCTTGAAGTAGTCGATATCGATCATCAACAGGGACAGCGGCGACCCGTCGCGCTGGCAACGGCGCCATTCAACTTCCAGTCGTTCGTCGAACGCACGCCGGTTGGCGATGCCGGTCAGACCGTCGCGCATGCTCATCAGGCGCAACTCGCGCGTCCGGGCCTCGACCTTGGCCTCGAGGTGTTCCACCAGATGGGCGTTGACGAGAGAAATGGCGGCCTGCGCACTCAACAGTTCCAGCGTTTGTTGCTGTTTGACCGTGAAGGCGTTTTCGAGCAGGTTGTTCTCGAGATAGACCAAAGCCACGATTCGGCCTTGCGTGAGCACCGGCAGACACAGCATCGACTTCGGCTGGCGCTCGGCGAAGTAAGCGCTGCGCGCGAAGCGTTCGTCCAGCGCCGGGCGATTGACGACCAGCGTGCTGCGCGTCAGACGCGCATACTCGATCAGTTCCACCGGCAACAGTGGTGCCACTTCGCCGGCAAGCAGCGACTCCGCCAACGGCCGGGCAATCCGCGTCGACTCCAACCGCCGTGCCACCGACAATCCGCCGATCACTTCCACCATCAGCTTGCCGTTGTCGTCGAGTACGATCGCACCCCGCTCGGCACCGGCGTTTTCCAGCAATACCGACAACATCTGGCGCAGCAGCGAGTCGAGTTGCAACTCGCGCGCCAGCAATTGGTTGGCCTTGAGCAGGGATTGAAGGTCCAGATAGCTGGCATGTTCGCTGGTGTGACGATACGTCGCACCACCGACACTGGTCGACGCACCCCGCAGCCGATAGCTGCTCAGCGACACATCCGGCCAACGTCGCTCGAGTTCCGAACACTTCGCCGACGCACCCCACCGACGGTAGAGGTGGTATGCCTCCTTGATGAAATTGCGCGCCAACTGAGGCTGTTGCTGCTGAATCCAGAACTCGGCGTAGCGTTCGTTTGCCAAGGCTTCGACGGCGAGAAAACCGGAGTCGCCGGCCGAATCGATGGCCTGCGCGAAATAATCCATCGCGGCTTTCTCGTCACCTTGCACCCGAGCCAGTTCGGCGGCAATCAACAGATGTTTGTGGCGGAAGTTCGCCGCGCAGTCGCGTGACCAGGTAGCAAACAAGGCCGCGACACGTTCGACTTCAGCCACACGTTCTTCCAGCGGCTGCGTGTGCTCAAAATCGGCCCGCAAACGACCCAGCGCCAAGTAGAACTCGGTCTCGACCCAGGTCGGACTGTCCGGCAGGCACATGCCGACCATCGGGGCACGCTTCGCGCTGTGCTGCCAAGATTCGTGATCACCAAACAAGTACGCGTGGCGCAACATGGCGCACACATGAAACGCGAGCGGAATGGACGGCGGTGCATCATCCGGGAACATTTCGCTGCTGCGAAAATCCTCCGTGTCGAAACTCGACAGCGACAGGGTTTCGCCGCGAAGCGCGCGCATCGGCTGGATGATGCCGCACCGAAGCATCGCTTCCGATTTCGGTTGCCGACTCTTGCGAAGGAACTTCAAGCCGCGATCACAATCCTGCGCCAACTCGTCGAGTGGCACACCCTGCACGGCACGATTCGCCGCACCCAACACCACGCAGTATCCGCCCGACAAGGGATTGATACCAGTCAACGCGAGCTCCAGGCCCCGCTCCAGATAGGGCAGCGTCGCCATCAAGGGCTCGCACCAATGCTGATAGAACGGCGAGAAGTACTGGTACACCGGCATGCGGAAGTACTGACTTTCGCGTTGCTCCGCCATCGCCAGCGACAGCCGGCCCATGGCATGACACAGCGGATAAGGCTTCTTCATCGCCGCCATCGCCGTCATGTAACAGACATAGGCGATACAGGCGAGGTCACTCTGTCCGTGCGCGAGCGTGGTCTGCACCAAGCGGCAGGCATTCACCGCGAACGATGCAAAACAGCCGCTCTGGTAGGTGGCGTAACTGAGCGCAAAGTACACGCGCATTTCGAGGAGTCGTGCCTCGTCGTCCATCTCGGACGCACGCAACAGGGCTTCATGCGTGAAGGGCACCAGATCCGCCTCGGTCTGCGCGAATTCGGCCGGAAACATCTGGCCGGCCTCTTGTTCCGTCTCCGGAAATGGCCGACCCAACAGGATCAGAGCTTGCCGCAACACCGGCAGCGCATCCGGGAAACGCCCCTGGATATGCAACTGATCCGCTTGCACCAGCAACATGGTGACCTTGCCGACCGAAGTCGGTGCAGCAACCAGTGCTTCAAGGTAGAGCGCTTCGGCCGCCGCAAAGTGACCGGCGAGGTATTCGGATTCGGCGAGTTCCTTGTACAGACTGAGTGTCTTTTCGGGTTGTGTGACCCAGGCGTCGGCCCTGAGCAGCGAGTGCGCGAAACGCAGGTATTGAACCGCCGCATCGAACGCCGAGGAATCCTTCGCACGCATGCCGGCGCGAACATTCAACGCCGCCAGCGCAGCACGCTCTTCTGGCGCATCAATCGTTTCGATCGCCGGATTGAGACACGCGAGGATCGTGAACAGACGCTGTTCCAACCGCAGTTCATCGCTGTTGGCCAGCAATCGTCGACCGCAACGCAACTGCAGCTCGATACGACCGGCGTCCGGCGTCAGTTCGTGCGCGGCCTGCTGGACTCGATCATGCAAAAACCGATACCGCGCGTTGGCAAGCAAATGTGGGCTCTGCTCGAACTTGTAGTCCTCGTTCAACGGCAGCAGGAATCCGGCACGCAGTGCCGGCCACAATCGCGCCTGGCAAGCCTTCGCTTCCAGTCCGTCGACTGTCATCAACTCGTCCAGTGCAAAGCTCTCGCCGAGTTCAGCACTGGCAGCCAATGCTGCCTGCGTATCGGCCGGCAGATTTCGCAGCTTGGCCAGCATCAGCGTGACCACGTTGTCAGTCATGCCACGGGCGCGTATCCGTTCGATCTGCCACTGCCATGCACCGGATTCGCGGTCGTACCGCAATTCCTCGTGCTCATGAAGATCACGCAGAAACTGGCCGACAAAAAACGGGTTGCCGTGGGTCTTCTCGATGACCAGGTCGACGAGCCTCGCAATCCGCTGCTCTGGCTGATGCAGGGTGTCGGCCATCAACGCGCCGACGTGTTCGTGTCCCAGATTGTGGAGGCGAACCGAGATCGGCGGGCTGGCCTGAGCCGCAAGCCGCGATAGCATCAGCGCCAGCGGGTGCGCTTCGTCCACTTCGTTGTCACGGTAGGTGCCGATGACGAGCAGACTGCGCGTGTCTTCGTCGCCCACCAGGTGTTCCAGAACACGCAGCGTGGACACGTCGGCCCACTGCAGGTCATCCAGGAACAACAGCAAAGGATGAGTACTCGCCGCCAGTGCCTTGACGAACTGCAGGAACGCGATATGGAAACGCTGCTCATATTCGGCCGCCGGCACGGCCGGCAACGACGGCATGCGGTCGATCAGCAGCGCCAGGTTCGGCAGGATCGCCGCAACGGCCGCCGCCTGGGCACCGAGTGCATCGATCAGTTGCCCTTGCCAGTAATGTCGCCGCGCTTCGCCTTCACTGGCGATCTGCTGCAGCAGCGGGTCGAATGCGCGAACCAGCGCTGCATAAGGCTGATTCCGCCCGAACTGGTCGCACTTGCCGCGCAGGTAATACCCGCGGCGCGCAATGATCGGCCGATGCAGTTCGGCCACCAGCGCGGTCTTGCCGATGCCGGCCTCACCGCTGATCAGCAGCAGTTCGGCACGGCCATCACTCACGCGCTCGAAGGCATCGAGGACCGTTCGGGTTTCCGTTTCGCGGCCATAGAGTCGCTGCGCGAGGCAGAAGCGCTCCGGCACATCGGCTTCGGCAATGGCAAAGGCCGGGACACGATGCTCGCGTTGCCAGGCATTCGCGATGCGCGTGAGGTCATGGATCAGACCGAAGCTCGACTGGTACCGGTCATCCGGAAACTTGGCGAGCAGCTTCTGCACGACTTGCGACAGCGGCAGGGGAATCGTCGGGTCGAGGGTGTGCAGCGGTTCCGGCAGAATGGTGAGCTGGGCATGCAGCAGACTGACCGGATCATCGATCTGGAACGGCCTTCGTCCGGCAAACAACTCGTACAGACTGACCCCGAGCGCGTAGAAGTCGCTCCGATAGTCGATCGGGAGATTCGTGCGTCCGGTCTGTTCGGGCGCCATGTAGTCGAGCGTGCCGCGAGGGGCATCCAGCGTCTCGCCCGACCGTTCCTGTTCCAGACGCGTGGCCAGACCGAAGTCACAGAGCTTGATGCGCAAGCGAGCCAGATCGACCAGCACGTTCTTCGGCGCAATGTCGCCGTGGATCAACTTGTGCCGGTGCACATCACTCAGTGCATAAGCCAATTGCAGGGCAATCGCCAAACGGTCGGAGAAGTCGAGGAGCTTGCGGGAGATGACCTGCGCCAGATTCGTCGCGGCAAAATCACCGAGCTCAAGCAGCCACCGCCGCCCGTCCTGATGCAAGGCGCGAGCCGTGATCACCCACTCCGAGTCGATCGATTGCAGGATCCCGAACTCGTGATGCCAACGCGCGATCGTTTCCGGCGCCGGACGCTCACTGTCCAGAATCTTTAACACCACCGACTCGCCGAGTGCATTCTGCGCCAGCAACACGACGGTCTCGCCCGAGGCGTGGATCACCTCGCCGACTGAAAATCCGGCCAAATTCATGGAACAATTTTTCTCCCTGCCACCGCGTCCGGCCCGGTCCGGACGTTCGGTTTACCGGATGTTACATCGTGGCTGCGACGTGGCAATGACGCGGGTTTGGCTGGCACGTCACTCGAATCCGTTTCGAAACAGCGAGACGTCTGCGATCAGGCGGATGGCGGCAACGTCCCGGTCGGCACCGAGGTTCGTGGTTCGACTGATGGTCGCCGCGACGGTCAGCCTGGTCGCATCCGTGACCAATCCCTTGGCGAACTCCGAATTGGGCCCACCCAATTCCAGCGCGACGACCCATTTTCCGCCCGTACCGAACGTCGGATCGAGGCTACCGTCGGACAATACCAATCGGGTAATGGCCACATCATGGTTTGCGAGGGCGGACCGCCTGGCTGTCCCGGCGACGACCACATGACTGGGGCTTGCCAACTGGAAGCCCGATGGATGTTGGAAGGCCATCGCAGCGGCACGGTCCGAGGGACCATCGTTGACGTCGAAGGCAACCATACGGCGACCGGCTTCGGCAAATGTGGTGTCCAGCGTGCCGTCGACAAAAAGCCGAGCAATCCCGAAATCTATGTTGCCATCGAACCGACAAGCCGATCCGGCAAGCAGAATCCGATCCGTCGCTGGAAACGTAGCCGAATGATGGAGGGCGATGGCACTCAGTTCGTCATCGGCACAGGTTTGTCCGGTGACATCAAAATGGACGCGTGCGCGACCAATGTCGACGTTGCCGAAGTTGATATCCGGTTCACCATCCACGAGCAGGCGAAGCACCCCGAAATCCAGACCATGGTCGTCCGTTCGAATCGTTGCACCGGCGAGAATCCGATCCAGATGATCGATGACCAGTGCGCGACCAAGATAGTCGCGGGTTTCTCCATATGGAAAGTCGAAGATTCCTTTCCCGAAGTCGGCAAAATCGGAGTCGGTACTGCCATTCGCCAGCCAACGCGCCACCAGCACACGATTGGCGGTGTTCATCCCGCCAAGGATCGAAACCAGGCGCGTTCCGACCATCACGATGCGACCTTGGCTGTCTACGCCCACTGCGGCGACCTGGTCGGCCAGAATGTGGACGGCGCCATCGGTGCTGAACGTGGGATCCAGTCCGCTCCCGTCCGCCAGCACCCGATAGATTCCGGCCAGACCGGTACCGACCAGTCCGACTACCAGAATTTTGCCGTCGGGCTGGAGGGCTGCCCCTCGGATCGACAGCGGCGCCAAGGGGTCAGCTGGGTCGACGAACGTCAATCGGCCGTCGCCACCGCCAAAATCCGGATCAGCGAAACCCTCGTCATCGGTTTGCAGGATCAAGGCAACCGGTTCGACCAGAGTCTCGGCGTCGCCGACCAGCACCAGACGACCATTCGGTCGCTTGAACATCGTCGCTGCCTGATCAACATCATCGGCCCCCTGGTTGACGGGCAGCACACTGACACCGGGCGAAAAATTGCCGAATTCCGGATCCAGAATGGTCTGGCCCGAAGCACCGAACGTCGCGAGCAACAACACCACCAAGGAGATGACGCGCATGGACGGACTCCCGCTCTATGTTCTGTCAGATTAGTCACCGGTGCCGACACCACCTTGACCGTCGTCAAACAAGTTGCTTGACCCTGCCCGACTGCAGCCGTTTTCGGCGTGCAACGCCCTGGGATTCACCCTGTTAGGGTTCCGGATGCAGCGCTTTCGGGCGCGGTTGGGCCAGCGGCCAAATGGTCTTGTCCAGCAGAGACTTTCCGCGCCGACGCAGGACATGTTTAGATCCCGAACACCCCCTTGACCGGACACACCATGCACTTGCTGACCAAACTCGTTCTTGGCCCGATGCTGGCACTAGCCATTGCAGCTCCTGCTGCAGACAGCCCGACGCTTCATGCGCCCAATGTCGTGGTGATCTCGGAAACGCTGGTCACCGCCGGACAGCCCGACCGGGCATCGTTGTCGACCTTGTCACAGCAAGGCTTTCACGCGGTCGTGAACCTTGCGCCATCGACGGTGCCGGACGCGATCGCCGATGAGGCTTCGCTCGTTCGCGACCAAGGCATCGAATACGTCAACATTCCGGTGCAGTGGAAGACCCCTTCGGAAGCCGACTTCGAGGCCTTTGTCGAAGCAATGAATGGCTTTGCGGGGAAGAAGGTCCTCGTGCATTGCCAAGCGAACATGCGGGCGTCCGCGATGACGTTTCTCTATCGCGTGATCGTGACAAAAGACGAGCCGGAGGAAGCCTTTGAGTCCGTTCAGAAAGTCTGGACGCCCGAGGGCCCCTGGAAAACACTCGTCAACGACCAGCTAAGGAATTACGAGTTGTCGTTCCAGGTGCCATGAGGGGAAGGCATCCAGAACTCCGGGCGTTGGGTACGTCAAAACCGATTACCGGAAGATCGCCAACACCAAAGCGATTACCGAAAGCCCCAAGGCGAGCAGAGAAATCATCTGCGCTCGCTGCGAGTTGGCGAGGACGTCTTCAAGGGTGGTTGGTTTTGGACCCGCCGGATTCGCTGACAAGGACGCATCCGGCCCCTTCAACAACAGGTTGATCATCTCCGACAACATCGCCGGACTGAATGCGTATGGGTCGAACGTGGGTACTTTGTGGCGATCCAGGAGCTGCCGAACCACTGCGGCATTGGGCACGAACTTCATGGACCAGTTGGAGAACGAAGGTTGCTGGATCGTTTCGCGGCTGAGCACCGTCAGATCGCGGTGCCGCGGGTCTGCAGGCAATCGCTTGTACAGCGCGTCGACGGCTTCGGCCGGCCCTTCCAAACACTGGAAGAAGCAACCGTCGGCAAAATACAGGGCACCGACCAGTCCGTTGGCCGGATTGTTGCGTCGGGACTGCATCAGGATCCTCGCCAGGTCCGAATTGAGACTGGCGTTGTCGAGACCGGCCGGGAACGTCGCTCGGCTCGCGTAGACGAGCCTGATGAACGGTGAAGTGGATTGCATGGCAATTCCTCGGATAACAATACGCCAGCGTAGGAACCAAGGCGTATACGACCCGTCACCGCAGCTTCAATTCCCGCATCACTTTCGAACAATGGGCTTGGTTCGTCCTGGTGCCTGTAGTTACGTCGAGCGTCCGGGGCTGAACTCAGCCTTGTTCGGACTCCCGGCCAACAAAAAAGCCCCGCTTTCGCGAGGCCCTTGATGTGGTTGGGAGACTTGGATATGCGCCCTGCGAGCCGGCTTCGCCGTCCCGCATCCGGCATCGAACCTGGGGCTATCCAATTGATTCACCAACTTTCTTATGTTCCGAACAATTCAGTTGCCGACAAAGTTACCGACAATCGGCGTGCGCTTGGCGCTGTCACAACTACGAATCGCCGTTTGCAGAAGGCCCGGATGCCGCGCCTTCCATCCCGATCCATCAGGCCTATTGCTCTTGCACTGACATACACATGTCAAAGGAGGGCCAGCTTTGCGCCGCCTGTTCAATGGCAGCCTCACATTGCATCAATCCGCTGTTGAGGCATGAATTGATCGCTTCGCTTGTATCCAGTTCCGCTCTTCGATAGTGCGCGTTGCAGCCCGCTTTGGTGTACGGATCCCACCGTCCGCTCAAAGCTTCCGCAAGTTCGCCGACACCCTTTGATTTCGTGAAATCAAAGTATCCCTCTTTCAAGAACATCGAGCCCTTGATTCCAATGCTTGGCTTGCGGTAACTCACAACGTCGCTGCCTTCCACCGGGTCAAACGTACGATTCAGCGCGCTGATTGAGGTTTTGCCGGTCAAGAAGTCATGGATGAAGAGTCCGTACCCAACGCGCACGACCAAGTTCCCGTCCTCCAGCTCCACACGCTCAGACAACTGGTCCGCACGAGTTTCAGCATCTGTGGAATAGGCGACGCTTGAAAAAGCGAACGCCAAGACGAAAAGGAACGAAACAATCCGTTTGCCAGCACGTTTCAGATTCATGCATTCACCCAAGTTTGGCTGCTGATGGTTGGAATGCTAAACAAGTATACCTACCGGATGCAACCGATCTCGACACGACACGAACAAACTCGATTTTGCGAAAGCACGCTTCCTTCTACACCGATTCGCGCAATCCGAGAGAAGTGCCTGTCCCGTTCTTGCTTGGCCGTTCCGAGAAATGCCGGCCCCGCTCATGGTCTCCGAGGGATAGTCCGGATCGACGGCGGGTCGTCGCGCTCTCGGAATCGATGCCTGCACCCCGCTTTTGTCTGAGCACACACCGGAATTGAGCGATCGCGCCCTCCCATTCCGTGTGGTGTATGTACAGGCGCCCCTTGTGGCGACCGAGTGCGGCCACCGGATTCCGAATCCGGAGTCGCCTCCTGACGCTGAATCGAATCCACGGAATGCCGCCATGCCCAAACACACGTCCTTGCATCGAATCCTGACTGGTCTTCTGTTTCTCGGGCTGATTCCCGACGGAACCCGTGCAGCCGATATCGCTCCCGACTGGACCTCGATTCCGGGATTCCAGGGACCCGCGGCTTCCGGCGTGGTCACGGCCGATCTGGATGGCGACGGCGTTCGGGAGACGATCGTCACCGGCACTTCGCGGCTGGAATCGCCGGGCGCAGACGACCGCTGGTTCCTGGCAGTAATCGGACTCCGACCGGATGTCGGATTTCGCGCACAGCAACTGCGACGACTCGAAGCCGGTGAATACTTTCTCGGACGGATCGATGTAGCACACGTACCCGGTGGCGAGCCCCGCATCGTGGCGGTGATCGGCAATGGTGCCGGCGCAAGGCTCGTTCAATTCGGCGGACCCCGGTTATCGTTGATTGCCGAAGTTCCGGTGCCCTACGATTTCCAATTGAACGATGTTGCCGACGTGGATGCGGACGGTGATCTCGAAGTGGTCGGCTGCCTGTGCGCCGATACCGTGTCGGGCCCGGCGCAGATTCGCGATCTGTCGACTGGTTCGGTCGCGTGGACGGGAACGTCTCCCGGCGCACGAACTCGGGTCGGACAACTCGATGCCGATGCGGCACTCGAACTCGTCGTCGGTGGATTCGCCGGCAGCGCAGGACACATCGTCGACGGGGCGTCCCACCTGACCCAATGGACATTCGATGCCGGATTCAACGGGAAAATCGTCGTCGGCGATTTCCGTGCCGAAACACCCGGGAACGAATTCGCTGTCGTCGGCAACAGTGGTGGCAGCGGCACCCAGGGATTCACGCGAATGTTTCGATCCGAACCCGATTTTGCCGCGACTGGCACACTGCCGATCACGAATCCTGGCGGATTGTCCGTGATCGACACGACCGGAGACGGTATCGATGAACTCGTGTTCGGGTCGGGGATCGGGCAGGGTCTCGCGAACGGCGTCCATGTGCTGTCGCTCGACACCGGCACCGGGCTTCAGTGGTTCCCGCAGAGCGCATTGACGGTCAGCGGCCTGACTGTCGCGCCGCTCACGCCCGGACCGGCACCCTATCTGGTCCATGGTGGTGGCGTTGATTCGAGCGGACGGGATGTCCTGCGTATTGTCCATATGGCGTCGAGCATCACGTATTTCCATCAGTTCGACGAACGCGGTCCGCACTCGTCGGTGGTCGTTGGTGATGTCCGTGCGGCAAATGCACCCGAAGTCATTCGTGTCTCGCATCATTCCGAGTCCGGAAGCGCCGGTCCCGTAGTGCAATCGATCGACACCGGGAATGGCCTGGAACGACGGATCGCCACATCGGCCATGATCCCGCACGGAAACGATCAGGGCGTCTCGATCCTGCTCGCGCAGATCGATACCGATCCGCAACTCGAGATCATCCTCGGATCCCAGGACGAAAACGCACCGAAAGTCGAGGCCCTCGACGGGATCTCATTCGAGCGCGAATGGGTCTCGCCGTCGTTGCGGGCAGATCCGTCAGTGGCTGTCGAAGCGCTCGTGTTTGTCCCGAGCAACGACGGCGGCCGGATCTATGCCGCCACGAACGGCACACTGGTTGCGCTGTCGGCAGCCTCCGGACAACCGGTTGCCGCACCGGTTTCATTGCCCTCGGACGGACCGAACACGCTGGTCGCGGCGAATCAGGACGCGGATGCCGCACTCGAACTCTCGTTCGGCACCGGCAGTACGGTGCATGTACTCGATACCGGGACACTCGAAGTCGAGGGCTACATGACGGCCGATCCGCCGATCATCGGGCAGCACATCGAGCAGGTCGGGAACGCATGCGTCAACGTGCTCGTATTCGCTGATCGACTGGAGCGACGCGAATGCCTGGTCGGAACCCTGCTGTCGGTGCGCCCGCTCGCGGTTCCCGCAGCAACCTGGGTCGGCTTCGTGACCGACTCTTTCGGTGATCTCGCACTGAGTGACGGCCATCGTGTGTTGCTTGATCATCAGGGCCAAGTCGTCGAGCAGTCCGAGCAACTCGGCCATGCCGTGGGCTGGCGCAACCGCGGTCATGTGCGCGTCGAAAACGGCGTGGTCCATGTGGTCATCGGCGGCCAGGACAGCGTCCATCAGATCCGGTTCGCGGGACACCTGTTCGCCGATTCATTCGAGTGAATCCCGCAGGCGACTTGGCGGGCTGACAAGAAAGGTGGGCTTGGCGGCCTTTGGCTGGGCTGAGCGAAGCGAAGCCCGGCTTACGCTCGTCTCCTGGCCAAACATAAAGGCCCACTTGCGCGGGCCTTTGATGTGGCTGGGAGACCAGGATAGACGCGGTCCATCCTGGACCGCGCCCTGCGGGCCGGCTTCGCCGTCCGCCTCCGGCATCCTGCCTCCGGCGTCGAACCTCGGCCGCCACAGCACTGTTCCAATCCGATCGCCTCTCGCCCGCGGCCAGGTCCTCAACCTGTCTCCCAGCCAATAACAAAAAGGCCCGCTTGCGCGGGCCCTTTTGTTATTGGCTGGGAGACTAGGATTCGAACCTAGATAAACGGAGTCAGAGTCCGTTGTCCTACCGTTGGACGATCTCCCAATATTTCGGGAACGCGTAGCTGACCGTTGCCAGCCCGGGTGGTACACCCGGGCGAGCGGTACACCGAGGCGATTAGCGCTTCGAGTACTGCGTGGCGCGGCGGGCTTTGCGCAGACCGACCTTCTTACGTTCGACTTCACGGGCATCGCGCGTCAGGAAGCCTGCTTTGCGGAGCGAAGGCTTGAGCGTTTCGTCGTATTCGACGAGCGCACGGGCGAGACCGAGACGGATCGCACCGGCCTGGCCGGTGATGCCGCCGCCTTCGACCGTCACGAGGATGTCGAACTTGTCGTGCATCTTCACGATGTCGAGCGGCTGACGCACGATCATGCGCGAGGTTTCGCGACCGAAGAACTGGTCGAGCGACTTCTCGTTGACGGTGATCTGGCCTTTGCCTGGGCGCAGGAACACGCGGGCGGCGGAGGATTTGCGACTGCCGGTGCCGTAATTCTGTGTGATTGCCATTCGATTCGCTGCCAATTAGCCGAGGGTGAGGGCTTGGGGTTGCTGCGCCGTATGCGGATGCTCGGCGCCACGATAGATCTTGAGCTTGCGCGCCATCGAGCGACCCAGCGGGTTCTTCGGCAGCATGCCCTTCACGGCGATCTCGATCACTCGCTCCGGGTGCGTGGCCAGCAGGTCACGCAGGGAAGTGGTGCGCAGGTTGCCGATGTAACCGGTGAAGCGGTGGTACATCTTGTCCTGCAGCTTGTTGCCGGTAACAGCGACCTTTTCGGCATTGACCACAACGAAGTAATCGCCAGCGTCGAAATGCGGGGTAAAGGTCGGCTTGTGCTTGCCGCGAAGGCGGAATGCAAGTTCGCTGGCCAGTCGGCCGAGCGTCTTGTCTGTCGCATCGACCAAATACCAGTCGCGCTTGACGGTTTGTTCGTTGGCGCTGACGGTCTTCATAGGAAACTCGTGGGGGTGGGGAAAAAGGCCGGCCAATATAGTCCGGAAATTCGGTTTTGGCAAGACCCCGGGGGTAAAGCCTGACAGGAAAACGCCTGCGCCGAGGGTTCCGGCCCAGCAGTCGTCACTGATCGGAGATGGTATCCGGTCCCACGCCCGCTGTCTTCTCGTATTTGCCCTTCTCCACCCGTTTGTACTGAGTGAACCCGTGTTTGGAGAAGTGGCTTTCCTTGAGGAGATGGCCATTGCCGACAGCCAATGCCGGTGCCGAGATGCGCCGGTGAACCGGTCGCGTGCAGATCGGACAGAAGCGGATGTCGCTGTCACTCAGGCGCTGCAGCACTTCAAAGCCGGCGCGACAGTGATCGCAGCTTTCGTCACTCGCGATGTATTCGTAGATCGGCATGAACTCAGGACCCCGCGGATTCGGACTGCGCCAGCGCCGCCTCGGCGTGCATGCACGAGTCATGGAAGCGCTTCCATTGATTCACGATGGCACAGAAAAGTTCCGCCGTACGTTCGGTGTCATACACCGCCGAATGCGCTTCCTCGCCTTTCCAGTCCAATCCGGCCTGGAAAAGCGCTTTCGACAATACGG
>JBEIPT010000544.1:0-2218 GCA_040376895.1 Lysobacteraceae bacterium
CCCGCCGTACGTGACGCCGCCCAAGTGCTTGTCGGGGAAGTTGTACGTGAACGTCGGCATCGTCGCGCAGAACTGCTCGTTGCCCTGCACGCACTCGGGGCAGCTGCGGCAGGAATCGACCATGCAGCCGACGCCGACCAAGTCGCCGACTTGATGTCGGGTTACGTTCGCACCGATGGCGGTCACTTTGCCTACGATCTCGTGACCGGGCATCAGCGGGTAAACGGCAATGCCCCACTCGTTGCGTGCCTGGTGGATGTCGGAATGGCAGACGCCGCAATAGAGAATGTCGATCGCAACGTCGTCGGCGCGGGGGCTGCGGCGCTCGAATTTCATGGGGGCGAGGGGAGTGGTGGCTGATTGAGCGGCGTATCCGATGGCGGTGTACATGATGGACCTCGCAAAAGCGGTGACAGGTGAGGCGGCGCATTCTGGGCGCGGTGCCGGTCACCGGCCATGGCGATTCCTCCGGGTGTCATGCCTATTCCTCCGGCATCAGCGTTCGATGGATCAAATGCGCGATCAGACCTGCGATGATGTTTTCATCCCGATTTCCGCGACTTTTTTGTGAAGAGCTCCCATGTTGTTGACCCGTCATCTCGATGCCAATGCCACGCTGGTTTCGCTGATCCAGCCTTTGACCACTCGCGATGGTTTTGCGCCGACGGCATTACCGGGCGTGCAGGTTTTGCGCGCCAGCTGTGATGTGGCACGCGGTCCGCAGATCTATGAACCGAGTCTGGTCATCATCGCCCAGGGCAGCAAACTGGCGTATCTGGGGGCTCGTACGCTGGAATACGGTGCCGGGCATTACCTGATTCAGGCATTGCCGGTGCCTTTTGAATGCGAGACTTTCTCGGCGCCTGATGGGCCGATGCTTGGGGTTTCGATTGCCATCGATCGGGTGCTGCTCGGTGAGTTGGTGTTGGCCATGGGGCTGGCACCGGGGCGCAATATTCCTGCGCAGACACCCGAGTCGATGACCTCGGCGGTGCTCGACGATGCGATGCGTGGTTGTGTGGAACGGCTGTTGCGTTGCCTGCACGATCCGCTGGAATGCCAGATCATGGGGCCGGCGCGGTTGCGGGAATTGTTGTTCGTCGCGTTGCGTGGTCCGCAAGCGGATGTGTTGCGCGCGCTGGTGGAACAACAGGGCCAATTCGCTCGGGTTGCCGCTTCGCTCAGTCATCTGCACGCGCATTACACCGAGCCATTGAACGTCGAGACCCTGGCCAGTTGCGCGAACATGAGTGCGTCGACCTTTCATGAGCATTTCAAGCGCAGCACCTTGTTGTCGCCGGTGCAGTACTTGAAGCGATTACGTTTGCTGAAGGCGCAACAGTTGTTGCTCACCGAAGGGTTGGGTGTGGCGCAGGTGGCGCATCGAGTCGGGTATCAGAGCACGTCGCAGTTCAGTCGCGAGTACAAGCGCTACTTTGAGCGCAATCCCGGGGATGAGCGCGCCGCCTGATAAATCGTGGGCAACAAAAAAGGCCCCCATTTAGGGAGCCTTGTTGTTCAGCGATTCGACTTACATGTTCGGGTAAGTCGGTCCGCCAGCACCTTCCGGTGCCACCCACGTGATGTTCTGTGCAGGGTCCTTGATGTCGCAGGTCTTGCAGTGAACGCAGTTCTGGGCGTTGATCTGGAAGCGCTTCTCGCCGTCTTCCTTGGTCACCACTTCGTACACGCCGGCCGGGCAGTAGCGCTGGGCAGGTTCATCGTACATCGGCAGGTTCTTGCTGATCGGGATGCTTGGATCGGTCAGCTTCAAGTGGCAAGGCTGTTCTTCTTCGTGGTTGGTCCCCGAGATGAACACCGAGCTGAGTTTGTCGAAGCTGATCTTGCCGTCCGGTTTCGGGTAGTCGATCTTCTTGCAGTCGGCCGCCAGCTTCAGGCAAGCGTAATCAGGCTTGGTGTCGTGCAAGGTGAACGGCAGTTTGCCGCCGAAGATGTTCTGATCCAGCCAGTTGAAACCACCGCCGACGATGGCGCCGAATTTGTGGATCGCCGGGCCGAAGTTGCGGCTGGCGAACAGTTCGTCGTAGAGCCAGCTCTTCTTGAATGCGTCGACGTAAGTGGTCAGCTCTTCGGTGCCGTCTTTTTCGGCGAACAGTGCCTCGGCGACGGATTCAGCGGCGAGCATGCCGGACTTCATCGCGGTGTGGCTGCCTTTGATCTTGGCGAAGTTCAGGGTGCCGAGGTCGCAACCGATCAG
>JBEIPT010000100.1:0-10666 GCA_040376895.1 Lysobacteraceae bacterium
ATTGCGGGGTGACTGATAGGCACATCCAATCGAGCGTCGCCTTGGGCTGAGTTTTGGGGGTGCCCTGGAAACCCGTCCTTCCCGCGAAAGGGGTAATCCACGGGATCGCGACAACGAGTGGATTCCCGCTTTCGCGGGAATGACGGGTTTCCAGGGCACCCCCAAAACTCAGCCCATGGCGACGCTCGATTGGATGTGCCTATCAGTCACCCGGCATTGGTGACCCGGCTTCACGAAGCGCTGTCGTCAGATTCCAAACGGCGCCACGCCAATCAGGCGCACATGCAGCACAAACGCAAACAACGCGAACGCGCCAATGCCGACAAGTACAGTCAACACGGTCATGGCGGCCGTCGGTTGAACCTCGACGCGGCCACGCCTGCGTGCGCTGCGGAACGTGACGATGGCCCATAGCAGGAATGCGACACACAGGACGATGGTGTGCAGCCAGCCGACCATCAGCAGGTGCGCAAACGCCCACACCTTTGTGGCGAGGAGCATGGGGTGCTGCACCTTGGCTTTGAGATGGTTGTTCGGCACGAAGCTGGCCGCCAGCAGGATGAATGCGATCAGCAGCAGCAATGAGCCAATATGGCGCATCGCGGTTGGCGGCATCCACACGAATTCGGGTGATTGCCGGGCCAGCCCGTACCCGTACACCATCAGCACAAAACAGCCGATCGACAAACCGCTGTACACACCGCGCCACGCCAAGCGCCCCATCGAGACCATCCGCGCCTCGCGCCATTGCGGCGCCAACACACGAATCGAGTGCAGCATCAGGAATCCGGCCAATCCAGTACACATCCACAACATGGGCTTCTCCGTCGGGTGCGCCAGTATATGGCTTCAGACGCGATGCGATGTTTCCTGAACGGTGCAAGCCCTCCCCGGTGTTCGGGCAGGGTTGGGAGTGGTTTGGGCAAACACTTCACTACGCCGGCGGCTCTCGCGTCATCTTGAGCGCCATCCACCCGACCAGGACTGCCGCGATCATCAACAGGGACCAAAGCAACCAAGGTTTGTAGTCTTCTTTCGGTGCCGGCTTTTCAACGGGTTTGAACGCGAGCGTGCCGGTCCATTCGACCCTCGATCCAACCGTGGCATCAGCGGGATGCCAATCGGCGCCCAACTGATTCCTCACGTCCTCGACCATTTCACGCACGGGGTAAATTGCGCGTACGTGTTTTTCGCTACCGGCGAGCAAGGTCAATCTTGCCGGGCCGCGCTGCGAGAACACGATGAGATCCGGGCGGTACGCCAGACTGAGTTCCGGCGGATGTTGAGGCGGTGGCTCGATCTGGATCCGGAACCGACGCGCGCGCTGTTCGTCGAACGCAATCTGGTCACGCGCGAACCGGGCGTCGTCGAGCGCAATGTCGTAGGCTGTCAGGTTGCCGACGCCTTGCCAGTAACCGTCCGTCGTCAGCGCCAACACATGGGCTTTGCCGACCACATCCTTGCCAAGACCGAGGCGCAGTCGATGCCACGGCGCTGGCCCGCCACTGTCAAATTCGAAGTACGACTGCTGGGCCTGTGGCGACTTGATCGGCAGGAGTTCTGCCGTCTGCCAACGAACCGGCGTGGGTTCTTCCCAATCGTACTCGGCCATCACTACGCGAACCGTCACTGACGCGGGGACCGGGCTGAGCGTGAGCTCGATTTCACGGGTGCGCACCGGCTCAAGCACCAATCGCACTTCACCCGAATGACTCTCGAGATCAAAACGGCTCGCCACTTCCTTCAGGTGTACCCATGGCCCCTCATCGGCCTGCGATTCGGCACCAGTCGCCTGGCGGATCCGGAAACTGGCATCGGCCGGCAGTTCACGCTGGTGTTCATAGATGATGCGCAATGCGCGGATCGGCAACACGTCTGTCTGCCGAGTCTGCACCACCATGCGAATGCGGGCACGCTCCGAAGGATACGGTTCGCCTTCGGCCAAAGCCTGGGCACTTTGGTGCACGATCGACATCGGCGTGGGCAGTTGCAGCCATGGGCGCAACGGTGCCTCCGGCAGGGTTGCCAAAGGCACCGAGTACCCCTGCTCGTCGATCAGTTCAAGATCACCCAGGTCATCCCGATGCAACACCGGGTAAAGATCGACCGGCAGACGGAACTGGTGCAGGCTGTCGGTTCCGCTGACGGTCACTGGCCACGCGAACCGGTACGACGACGCGTCGGCCCGCTGGCGCGGACCAGCCTCGACTTCCGGCGCAGCCACTTCGACGGCACCTGCGATCGACTGCACTGCAAGCAGTGCAAGAACGACCGCTACCTTCATGCGGTGTTTCATGGCTGCGGGTCCGGGTCGGAGCCGTCATCGGCACCGCTGGCCGCTGCCGGCGGCATCGGCGCGAAGTAGCCGACTGCCACGAACAACACGCCGACAGTCAGCAACGAGACGATGCCCGGCAGAGTACCCAGCAATCGCATGTCGACCAGCAGCAGTTTGATTACCACCACGCCGAGGACACCGGCTCCGGCAACCCACAGTGCGCGTCGACGATGGGCGGCGCCGAGCAGCATGCCGGCGATGCCCAGGACAGTCCAGACAATCGACAGCGCGGCATTCGGCAACGCGTGCGTCAGCATGTCGACAGACCATGCTTCGTTGCCATAGTGATGGCTCGCTCGCAAGGTCATCAGCGTCACCAGGAAGAATCCGGCGAGACTGAGCAGCACACTGAACATCGTCCGCGCTTCCGAGGCTTCGGACACCTGACGGCTCCATCGCCACAGCAGCATCAGACCCAGCCATTGCATCAACTCACCCGGGTTGAACAAGGGCACGAACGGCAGTGGTCGCGTATCGCCGCTGCTGAAGGCAAGCACGGCAAGCCCCAGACACACCATTGCCAACATCGGCACCTGCAGTCGCTGTCGGTAGTGATCCATGTACGCGTGCAAAGGCATACCCAACCAATCCTGCCGATACAGCAACAGTGAGGTGCCAACCAACACCGGCAAACCGATCGCGGCAAAACGCCAGCCATCGCCCAGCTCAGCCAGTGCAGCGCTGGTATCGAACACGTAATCGATCTGCAGCATCAGAGCAATCGGAATGGCCAGCCACCACAACACATGTGCCCAACCCAGACCGCGCGCCCATGGCGTGCGCAGGCTCCACAGTGTCAGGTAACCGATCAGGAAGTAGATTCCGAGCGCGAACAACCCGTCACCGCTGAACGGAGCACCATGTCGGGTTGCGCTGGCCGCGACCCAAAGTAATGCCGAGGCCAGCACCATCTGCGCGGGCCAGGCCAAGCTGGGCAACACCAGCCAACGCCTCAGCAAGCCGAACATCAAACCGCTGGCCGCAAGGAACACCAGCACCACGTCGGTGCGCTGATCGAACGACACTTCGCGATCGATTTCGAGGAAGCCAATGCCAAACCACCAGAGCGTCGACCAGATCACCAGCAATGGCGAAAGCAGATTGCCCGATTCACGTCGTTGATAAACGGTTGCCGAAAAAAGACCGGCAAGGAACAGGACCAACCCGGTGGTGGCGACCTTGTTGATCAGGAATGGCGCGTCCGCCGGCACACCGCCGCCAACCAGGATCGCTCCTGCCGACAACAACTGAAGCAGCAAGCCAACCCAGCGCAAACGCCGTTGATCCTGGTCGATACCCAGCCAGATCAGGGCTGCACCTTCGATGGCCCAGAACGCTGCCGTCGTCTGTGCGCTGAATGCCAGCGGGATCACCAGCGTGGCGAATACCAGACTGAGTCCGGCGTAGGCTTTTCGCCAGCGTGCCAACTGGGCGTGACGCCAGACAAACCAGGCGAGTGCCGCGTAGATGATCGCGACCACCAGCGCCGACAGGGCGAGTTGATCCCGGTTCGAATGCAGCATCGCCGTCTGCAGCGCAAATCCCACCAGTGGTGTACCGAAGACCAGCGAACCATCCACATGGTCACGACGACCGGGGTCGCTGCTGCGCAGCGCCGGCAGTAGCGGAATGGCGAGGTAGAACAGGAAAAACGCAATCAGGAACGGCTCGGTCGTCGCGAACTGATCGGATTGGTAACGCAACACACCCCAGGCGGTGCCCACCACGAACGTGAACAGGAATCCAAGCACATTGAGTACGCGCCAGCCCTTGGCCCAACTGATCGCGAGGATGCCCGCATTCAGCAGCAGGTAATACGAGAACAGGGCGACATGACTTCCCTGCCCCGTCGACGCCAGGATCGGTGCGGCAAAACCGCCAATCAGCCCGAATACCGCAAGCCCACGTGAATCCTGTCGAATGGCCAGAAACGAACAGGCTGCGACAAGGAACAGCAACAAACCGAACGTGAGCCCACCCGGCAACAAGTTGTAGATCCGGTACGCAGCAAACACGGTCAGCAGCAGGACGGCGATGGCACCACCCTGAAGGTTCAACGCAAAGATTCGCCGGCGGACCCGCTCACGCCAGCCCAATGCCAGCGCCATGATGGCACCGGCTGCGACGCCTGCGAGGCGAAGTTCGATCGGGAACGTCAGCCAACCCTGTACGGCGGCAAACCGGAAAAACGCGCCCAGGGCAATCAGCACCAGGACGATGCCGACCTTGGCCACCCAGTTGCCTTCGATCAGCCAACGCAGGGAATCCAGGCTGGCCGATTTGGAGGCCGTCGCAGACCGCGCTGGCGCAGGCTGGGCCGGACGTGGTGCCGGTCTCGATGGCGGTGGCGACCCGGAAGCGGTGATCAACGGGCGGCGTGCCGGCACACTCGGCGCTTGGGGAGCGGAAGGCTCAGGCGCCATTGCGGCAGGCTCGACGCTCATGGATTCGAGGCCGAGTGGCATGGTCACCGAGTCGACCGGAAGCGGCGGCGCTTGAGCGCGCGCAACCGTAATCGGCGCGGGCTCTGGCACGCCCAGCGGCACGCCCGGATCGTCGAACGCGGGTGGGCGAACCGGTTCCGGGCCGGCAGCCGCGGTCGATCGGGAGTCCTGACGCGCGGAGAGCGCCGTCAAGCGGACATGAAGATCGTGTGTTCGCTGCTCGAGCTTGGCGACCCGATCGCGCAGGTTGATCCAGGCTCCGAACAATCCGCCCAGAACGGCACCAAACAAGAACCCCAAGCCTTCGGCTTCCATCGCGAACGCGATGAATAGTCCGGCGAGCGCACCCATGAAGCCAAACAGAAACGCCATTACCCACTCCAATGATTGGCCGGAATGCTGCCGGCTCGCGTGAAGCTTATGCCAGCAAGGCCGCTCGGGTCGCAAGTTTTGCACCCCGGCGGCGCCTGAGCCGGTACCCGTTCCAGGGCCGGGAAATGACAGTGGGCCAATTTCCGTCACCCATGTCGAGACACGTCAGCCGTCACGTCGAGGAGTCTTTTTTTGTCCGTTAGTCGGCAAAGCTCGAGATTTATCTTGTTGTAACAAGGATCTGTGAGGCTCGGCACGGTTCTTGTTTGCCTCCGTGAAACCAAGGACCCGCCATGAACACGCAGCAGTACCGCCCCCGACTCCGCTTCGATGCCAATACAGCACCCCAGCCCGCCGACGTCGTGACGCTGCATCTGGTCGACAAAAGCTTTGGCCGTCCGCGCAGTTTGAGCGCCTTGTACGACGAGGGTGTATGGCGCTGTGCCGACACCGGGCTCGAAATCGACGAATTCTGCGACATGCTGATGGGCTGGACACCGGTCACGGCCGAACAGGAAGCCAAATACCGCCGCATCTGCGACACCGATCAATACATGATCGTGCAATAGCCGGATTGCTGCGGAACCCGCTTCTGTTGGATTCAGCCGCGATGGATTGGCGCTTCTGCGAGCACCCCATCGCGGCTAAAGCCGCTCCCACAGGTCTCCCAATCCTTGCAAATCCCGCTCGGTCGCTCAGGTCAATTGCCCGGGCTGGACACGCGCCAGCCAGTCGGCGAATGCCGCCTGTGTCGATCGATGGTCGAACAGCCGCTCACGATGCGCCGCCACACGTGCCGCACAATCCGCGAGCCAGGCCGGGTCACTGGCCAAACGCACGGCGACCGCCAGATAGTCCTGTGCGTCACGCGCAATCAGTTCATCAAGTTCCATGACTCGCAGCATGGCGAAAGTATGCCTGCCGCGCATCAAAGTGCCCGGCAACGTGACGATCGGTTTGCCTTGTGCGAACGCCTCGAACGCCGTGACGCCACCAGACCAGCCCATCGAATCCAGCAAGAAGTCGGCTTGCCCTTGCAGGGCGTGGAAATCGGCCGGTGGCATTCGCGGATGCACCACTACACGGGTCGCAAAATCGACACCGTGTTCGGCACAGGCGCGGCCCAAACGATCGCGCAGCAGCGCCAGACCTTCACCGTCCACGGCCGGAGTCAGGTGCAGATCGAGTTGGGGCACCTGCGCAAGCAGGCTGGCAAACACGGCGTCGTGATGTGGTCCGAGCTTGGCCCACATCTGCGCGCACAGCGCGATCACCCGACCAGGCGTACGCGCCAGGCGAAACTGGCTGGCACCAAAAGCCGGTGCCGCAAAACCGCAGCCCAATCCGGGCAATGGCAGCAAGGTTTCGACATAGTGCTGCGCACCATCTTCCGGCTCCATCAACGCCGAACTCAATGCCACATCGACCGAAACCAGACCACTGGTGAACGGATGGCCCCACATCACCGCTTGCACGGGCGCGAGGCGAAGCGCGGCCAGCGCATGGGTGATCGCGTTCATTCCCAGATCCGGATAAACCAGCACATCGCAGTCGAGCGCGGAAATTCGTTCAGCCCATTCAGGGCCACTCGCCTCACCCTGGAGCCATTGCGCGAATCCGCTGCGGGCACGCTGGACCCAGGCATCGTCGCCCGGCCCCGGACAGATACCGATGGTTTCAAAACGCGCTGGATCGAGCCCGAGGAACATGGGTAGAAACAGTTTGCTGACCGAGTGTTCCTGGAAGTATCGCGATACCACACCGACGCGACGCCGCGTGCGGGTAACGGTACGTCGGAGTCGCTGGTGCTGACCGGCGGCATTCGCGGAAATCCTGGTCAGCGCGGCGCCGAAATTCCGCATGTCGTTGCGGAAATCCTGACCCAGATAGGCCAAGTAGAAATTCGGCTGCGCGGACATCACTTGCACACATTCGCTGTGCAAGCCTGGTGTATCCAACGACAATGCCAATACGCGCTGGAGACTCTCGCGCCAGCACGTGAGGAACTGCATCCGATCGTTGTCGTCGCGCAGGTTTCGACGTGGTGGCGTGATCATCCGCATCCACAGCCCCGACAGCCAATCGGGTGACTGCGCCAAACCGGCATCAAGTGTGGTGTGCACATCACCGTAGTCGCCCGCTTCCAGTTGTGCAGTCGCCAACGTGTAGCGCGCAGAAAGATCGGACGCCGCGATTGCCAACCATCGCGAAGCCAAGGTCACACGTGTGGCGACATTCATGCCCGCAGCAGGCGCGATGACACAAGCCAGTTGCAGCACGTCCGGATGATTGCCGGCAAGCGCCAGCGCCCGCTCGATGGCAGACCATGCCGCACCATGAGCGCGTCGCCTCATGCGGGCACGCGCAAGATTCAGGACCGGATCCGGTTCCTTCGGAAATCGGGTCGCAAGCGCCAGGAACATCGCTTCGGCACTCAGCCAGGATTCCGAACGGAAGGCCAGCAGCCCCTGCTGGATCAGCGCTTGGGTCGCCAATGGCGCCAGCGCCGGCACGATCGCCGTTTGCCAGTCCGATTCGTCCCGGTGGGCCCAATCCGCCAACAGGTGCTCCGCTTCGATCCATTGAGTTCGCGCAACCGCGGCCGCCCAGGCGCGGAAATCGAACAACGGCAGTGGCGGCACAATTGTACTCATGGTGCGGAACGCTAGCAGCTTGTCGCATATCGGCAAACCAGACCTTGCCGAAAAGACTGGGCTTTCTTCTGAGTTTGTCGCAAGCCCGAGATTGCCGCGCCCTTCGGGCTCGCAATGACTCAGGTTTGGTGATTGATGCACGGCTCGGACACCCCAGAAACTGTCGTTGCGAGGAGCGCAGCGACGTGGCAATCCCGCTCTTACCTCAGCCCTTACCGCAAGCACGAGATTGCCGCGCCCTTCGGGCTCGCAATGACTGCAGGTTTGGTGATTGATGCACGGCCCGGACACCCCACAAACTGTCGTTGCGAGGAGCGCAGCGACGTGGCAATCCCGCTCTTGCCTCAGTCCTCACCGCAAGCACGAGATTGCCGCGCCCTTCGGGCTCGCAACGATAGGCAATTTGGCCTGTTTCGCAACCCTGCGCAGGTGTTTCGACCTGCGCGCGCGAATGATCAATCGTGATCCTGGCGATCGTGTTTCTGGCGCGCGATGTTGCGACTGGCGCGGTTCTCGGCACGATTCAGCCGCACACGTTCGCGGGCAGTCACGTCACCGTCGGATTTTGCACGGTGTTCCATCCGTTCGATGTGATCCTGCTGCGCTTCGAGGCGACCGCGCTCGGCGTGGGTGAGTTCTCCGCTGCGACTGCCTTGCTCGATCCGCGCTTCCTGATTTTCCTGGCGCTGATCCACGACCGGGGTCGCTTCGGCAAAAGCCATCGAGGAACCGCACATCAACACTGCCAGATACCAAGCTTTCATGAATCCTCCGGGTTCGGCCCTATGCCGTATCCAGGACAACGCCCTGGATACGGTTCCGTTGACCGGCCCGTTGCCAAGCGTTCATTCGACGCGGCAAAACACCGTCTTGAGGTAACGCGATTCCTGCGCATGGGCCATGAAGGGGTGGTCGCGACTGGCGCCGGAGACCTGGATCACCTGCACACGACGATTCGCATAGAACGCCGCGCGACGCAGCATGTCGAGGAACTGCTCTTCGCTGACGAGGCCCGTGCAGGAGCACGTGACCAGAATGCCGCCCGGCTTGACCACGTTCAACGCCAGTTTGTTCATGTCCAGATACTTTTTCAGTGCCGGAATGATCTGCTCGCGATCGCGGGTCATTTTGGCCGGGTCGAGAATGACCACGTCGAACTGTTCGCCGTTGAGATGCGCGTCGCGCAGGTACGGGAAAATGTCGGACTGGACAAACCGGACCTTGGTCTTGTTGAGATGTGCGTTGCTCTTGGCGATCTCGAGGATTTCCTCGTCGAGGTCGACACCGATCACTTCCCGCGCATTACCTTTGGCTTTGGCATAGATCGCAAAACCACCGGAGTTGCAGCACAGATCCAGGACGCGCGCGTCCTCGCAGAACTCGGCCAGCGCCAACCGGTTGTCACGTTGGTCGCAGAAAAAGCCGGTCTTGTGTTTGGTTCCGGGTTGTACACGGAATTTCAGACCATGCTCTTCGATGATGGCTTCATCCGGCGGCGACGGCGCGTGGCAATCAAACGACTCCTGCTTGCCCACATGTTCTTCGGCGAACCAGTACATTCGTGAATTCGGGAACAGCTCATCAAGCACCTCCCGAACGAGGTCGCGCAGACGCCACATGCCCGCCGAGAAATACTCAATGACCAACAGATCGCCGAATCGGTCGACAACCAGCCCGGACAAGCCATCCCCTTCGGAATGGACAACGCGGTAGGCGTTCGTGAACCGATCGAGCCTGAGCAGGTTCCGACGCAGACGCACGGCTTCGCCGATCTTGCGGCGGAAGTAGTCCTCGTCGATCTGTTCGTCCGGATCTTCGGTAAGCATCCGCAGTGCAATACGCGAATGGCCATTGTAAAAACCGCGACCGGCGAACGTGCCGTCGCGATTGTAGACATCGACGATCGAGCCGGGCTTCGGCTTCTGATCGGGCTTTTCGACCATCTTCTGGAAGACCCAGGGATGATTCGAGCGACGCTCGATCTTCAGATGGACCTGCGGCAATTCCTTCGGGATGGGATCACGCTTCATGCCCGTGCCCCCAGCAAACCGCCGAGGGCGGCTTCGATGCGGGCATTGAGCCCGTTGTCACGACCGCGCGCAAAGGCCGGTGACAGGCACCACTGCTGCCACAGGGAGATGGCCTCGCCGCGCTTGTCAGCCTGCTCACCCTGCCCCATCCGCTCGGCAAGCCGCGCCATCGAGATCTCGCGGCGACGTATCTTGTCCGCTTCAGGCGACTCGACGCCTGCCAACATTTCAGCCTGCAAGGCCAGATCGGACAACTCGGCAAGATGCTCCGATTCCACTTCGACAGTGCTCGCCATCCGCGCCTGCCAGGCAGCGCGCGAACGCACATCCAGTCCCGGCTGCAGAGATGCCCACAGGGCATCTCGCGCTTCCGGCTCGAACGATCCCGACAACATCTCGGCCATCTGCTTCTGGCGCAACCGCACCTGATGTTCGATCGCCGTCCGCGACCGACCACGCGCTTCGTCAATGCGTTTCAGTGCCTGCCGGTAATCGCGGTCGAATTCGCGCGCGAGTTCATCGAGCCCATCCAGTTTGGCGCGCGCATCGGTCAGTTCGTGATCGATCGACGCCGAAGCGTCCGCATCCAGACGATCGGCCAAGCCCTTGAGGGTATCGAGCGCCGCCCGAGCCTCGGCACGCTGAGTATCGAACCGTGCATTCTCTTCAGCTCGCGCGTCACGCAGCTTTTCGAATACCGGGTCAATGAGGCTGCGCAACTCAGTCCAAAGCTGGTCTTCCAGCGCTCGCTTGAGGCGCGGTGCAGTCTTCCACTTTTCCTGAACATCCAACGCCAGCCGCCGGCCAGTATCGGCATCGGCACTGACC
>JBEIPT010000296.1:0-4882 GCA_040376895.1 Lysobacteraceae bacterium
CCGTGCCATTTGGACACATCCACCATTTCGACCTGTATCGGGTCGTGGACCCGGATGAACTCGAGCAGATTGACTTGAGCGGGTTCGCCGATGCGCAGTCGGTGCTGTTGATCGAGTGGCCCGACAAGGGCGGGGATCGCACCGCTTCGCCCGATGTGCGAGTGCAACTGCAGTACCAGGGCACCGGCCGCCAGGCGCTGATTCGCGGCGAAACCGCAGCGGGCGAAGCTGTTGTGGCGGGATTGGCCGAAAAGGGTTCCTGATCGGCCGATCCAAGGGTCAGACGCGGCGTGCGAGTTGCGCGGCAAGCCCGATGTATTGAGCCGGCGTGAGGTCACGAAGTGATGCCTTCACCGATTCCGGTAACGCCAGTTCGTCGACGAACGTGCGCAGACGCTCCGGTGTGATGCCCTGGCCGCGCGTGAGCGCTTTCAACTGTTCGTAGGGTTCGGGCAAACCATACCGGCGCATGACCGTTTGGACGGCTTCAGCGAGCACTTCCGGACTGTGCGCCAGGTCATCCGCCAATCGGCCTTCGTTGACGCGCAGCTTGCCGAGCCCACGCGCCAGTGAATCGAGAGCGATGACCAGATGACCAAACGCTGACCCGAGCGCACGCAAGACTGTGGAATCGGTCAGGTCACGTTGCCAGCGGGAAATCGGCAGCTTCTCGCTGAAGTGGCCGAACAGTGCGTTGGCGAGTCCGAAGTTCCCTTCGGCATTCTCGAAGTCGATCGGATTGACCTTGTGCGGCATCGTCGACGAGCCGACTTCGCCGGGCTTGAGAGCCTGTGCGAAATAGCCGAGTGACACGTAACCCCAGACATCGCGGGCGAAGTCGATCAGGATCGTGCCGAGCCGGCGGCAGATGTCAGCCAGTTCGGCCACACCATCATGGGGTTCGATTTGTGTGGTCAGGGGATTCCAGTCCAGACCCAGACTGCGCACGAAGCGTTCGGACAACCCGGTCCAGTCCACATCAGGATAGGCAATGAGATGGGCATTGAAGTTGCCCACGGCACCGTTGATCTTGCCCGGCGACTGCCAAGCCTTGAGCTGGGCCGACTGGCGGTCGATGCGCGCCACGACGTTCGCCAATTCCTTGCCGAGTGTGGTCGGAGACGCAGTCTGGCCGTGCGTTCGCGACAACATCGGCAGGTCGGCGTATTGATGCGCCATGCCGGCCAGTGTCGTGCGGATACTCTCGACCTGGCGTGCCAGCACGCCATCCCGGACATCAACCAGCATCAACGCATAAGCGAGGTTGTTGATGTCTTCACTGGTGCAGGCAAAGTGCACGAACTCCGACAGCGACGCCAGCTCAGCATGGCCGACGAGTTGTTCCTTGATCCAGTATTCGATGGCTTTGACGTCGTGGTTTGTCGTCGCCTCGATCGCCTTGACGCGCCGGGCTGCATCGATGTCGAACGAATCAGGCAGCGCACGCAGGAAGTTCACGGCATCGGCGGACAAGGCCGGTACTTCCGGAATGCCGGCTTCCGCAGCCAGTGCGATCAGCCATTCCACTTCGACCTTGACGCGTCGTTGCATCAAGCCCGACTCGCTGAAAATGGGGCGCAGCGCGGCTACTTTGGCGGCATAACGGCCGTCGAGCGGGGAAAGGGCGTTCAGAGCGTCCAGAGTCATGATGGAATCCTCGGCAAGCCCTCTATTCTAGCAGGCTGTTCAAAAACGCCGCCCTGGCGTTTTCAAACGGACTGCTGGTCGAGCAACGCCGCAACGGATCGGCAGGCCAGCAGTTTTGTGCTGCCGGAATCATGGCGAGGCACCATAGGCGCAGGCGAAGGAATCAGCCTTCATGGCACAATCGCGCTCTTTTCCGACCCGATGGCCGTCGCCATGAGCACAAAACGCCGAATCCTCGTCACCAACGCCTTGCCGTACGCGAATGGCCATATCCATCTGGGCCATCTGGTCGGTTATGCGCAAGCCGATATCTGGGTTCGCGCCCGCCGCCTGGCCGGGGACGAAGTCCATTTTGTCTGCGCCGACGATGCCCATGGCACACCGATCATGCTGGCCGCCGAAAAAGCCGGCGTGAGCCCCGAGGCGTTCATCGCCGACATCCGCAGCGCACATGAGCGTGACTTCGCCGACTTCCATATTCGATTCGATCATTACCACACGACTCATTCGGACGAGAACCGCGAGTTGGCCGAATTGTTCTACGAGCGGTTGAAAGCGGCCGGTGCCATCAGTCGCCGGACGATCCAGCAGTTGTACGACCCGGTCAAGGAGATGTTCCTGCCGGATCGCTACATCAAGGGCGTGTGTCCGAATTGCGGCGCGGCCGATCAATACGGCGACAACTGCGAAGTGTGCAGCGCGAACTATTCGCCGACGGATCTGAAGAGTCCGTACTCGGTGGTGTCGGGCGCAGCGCCCGTACTGAAAGACAGTGAACACTTTTTCTTCGAGCTGCCGAAGTACCAGGATTTCCTGACGCAATGGCTGTCGGGTCCGGTGGCACACGAGTCGGTCAAGGCGAAACTCAAGGAATGGCTGGATGCAGGTCTGCGCGCGTGGGACATCTCGCGTGACGCGCCGTATTTCGGCTTCCAGATTCCCGGAGAGCAGGGCAAGTATTTTTATGTCTGGCTGGATGCACCCATCGGCTACCTCGCCAGTTTCCGGGTGTACTGCCGCAAGATCGGTTTGGACGAGAACGAGTTCCTCGGTCCGGAATCGACAACCGAGATGCGTCATTTCCTCGGCAAGGACATCATCAATTTCCATGGCCTGTTCTGGCCGGCGATGCTGAAAGGCGCCGGTTTCCGTGTGCCGACGGAGTTGCATGTGAACGGATATCTGACCGTGAATGGCGCGAAGATGTCGAAGTCGCGCGGCACGTTCATCAGTGCCCGCAGTTACCTCGAACATCTGCCGCCGGAATACCTGCGGTACTACTTTGCGGCAAAGACCGGCGCAGGTGTGGTCGACCTTGATCTCAACCTCGAGGACTTCGTCGCGCGCGTGAACTCCGACCTCGTCGGCAAGTTCGTCAACATTGCCAGTCGTGCTGCCGGGTTCATCAGCAAACGGTTTGGTGGCCAGCTTGCCAACGCGTTGCCGGATGCCGGCATGTACGCACGGTTCGTCGAGGGACTGAAGGCAGTGATTGCGCGTTACGACGCCGGTGAATACGTCGAGGCCGTGCGCACGACCATGGCGCTGGCCGATGAGGCGAATCGTTATGTGGATGATCACAAGCCTTGGGTCCTGGCGAAGCAGGAAGGCGCCGACGCAGAGCTTCAGGCCGTGTGTACCCAGGCGTTGAATCTGTTCCGTGTATTGAATGCGTGTTTGAAGCCGATCCTGCCGATGACCTCCGAGCGTGCAGAATCCTTCCTCGCGGCGCCGGTCACATCCTGGTCCGATCTCGATCAGCCGCTGCTTGCGCGCGGGATCATGGAATACCAACCCCTGCTTACTCGCATTGATGCGAAGACGATTGAAGCCCTGGTCGCGGCGAACACGGAAACCATGAAGCCGCTGCCGGCAACGCAGGTTCCGGCAGTCAAGGCGCCCGTGAAGGTGGCGCCTGTTGTTGCTGCACCCACTGCACCGTCGATCATCGGCATTGACGACTTCAGCAAACTCGATCTGCGCGTCGGGAAAGTACTGGAGTGTGCGTTCGTTGAAGGTTCGGACAAGCTGCTGCGCTTCAAGCTGGATGCCGGTGACCTCGGTGAACGCCAGATCTTCTCGGGCATCCGCGAGGCCTATCAGCAGCCGGAACAGCTGGTTGGTCGTTCGGTCGTGTTCATCGCAAATCTCGAACCACGGAAGATGCGATTCGGCATGTCGGAAGGCATGATCCTGTCCGCAGGCAGCGGTGGTGCAGATCTGTTCCTGCTGGATGCCGACGCCGGCGCGAAGGCGGGCATGCCGGTGAAGTGATGGCTACCCTGGCAGACCGCATCGACGCGCTGTTGCCGCAAACGCAGTGCACCAAGTGCGGCTATCAGGGCGGTCGTCCCTATGCCGAAGCCATCGCCGAAGGTGAGGCCGACATCAATCAGTGCCCACCCGGTGGTCAGGCCGGTATCGATGCGTTGGCCGGTTTGCTGGGGCGTGTGGCGACCACGCTTAATCCGGCCAATGGCATGGAACAGCCGGTGCGCGTCGCAGTCATCCGTGAAGCGGAATGTATCGGGTGCACCAAGTGCATCCAGGCCTGCCCGGTCGATGCGATCGTGGGCGCAAACAAGTTCATGCACACCGTGTTGCTCGATGACTGCACCGGTTGTGACCTGTGTATCCCGCCGTGTCCGGTTGACTGCATCGATATGGTTCCGCTGGCTGAGCTCGGACTGCCGCAACGCGAGGGCCGCAGTGATCTGCTGCAGCGCGCTGCGGCCTATCGGCAGGAGTTCATCGCGCGAAAAGTGCGTCTCGCTCGAAGGCAAGACGAACAGACAGCAAGACTTGCGAGATTGAGCGAACGCCTTGCAGGTACTTAGAAGGCTGGGCTTCATTCAGCCCAGCCTTTCAAGTCAGTCCAGTGCCCGTTACTCGAACCCGTTGGCAAACAGCCCGACGGGGATCGACAGGGAGAAGTCGATGGCATTGGTCGTCGTGGTTCCGCTGACCGTGATCGGCGATCCGGACAAGGGGTTGCAGCCACTCACGCAGAGTGCGCCGCCGAACAGCCGGTCCTCCAATCCCAGCACATTCACGGTGCGGGCGAAGTACGTTCCCGGTGCGAGGCCATCGATCCGGTAGTTGCCGAGGGAGTTGGTGTCGGCCGTTCCAACCAACTTGCCGCCAGTGTCGTACAACTCGACGCGCACGAGACTCAGGTCATCACCCAGACTCGACTGCACACGACCGGAAACGGCGCCGCCTGCAGCGAGATCGA
>JBEIPT010000103.1:0-10520 GCA_040376895.1 Lysobacteraceae bacterium
CTTCGGCCAGATCCGCGTGTCGCCGACGGATGCCAACCGGATCTACGTCACCGGCGTACCGATGATCACGTCAGCCGATGGCGGCAAGACCTTCGGTGGCATGAACGATCCGGACGTCCATGTCGACCATCATGCATGGTGGATCGATCCGACGAATCCGGATCGCATCATCAACGGTAATGATGGAGGCGCCGACATCAGCTATGACGGCGGCAAGACCTGGCTCAAACTCGATGCGCAACCTGTGGGCCAGTTCTACACGATCAATGTCGACATGGCCGAGCCCTACAACGTCTACGGCGGGCTGCAGGACAACGGTACGGTCAAGGGTTCCTCGCGGTCACGCTGGGAACTCGGCGAGGATTTCGAATTCATCGGCGGTGGCGACGGCATGCAGGTCGCCATCGACCCGCGTGACGGCACCACGTACACGGGCTATCAGTTCGGCTACTACCGCCGCGATGGCAAGAACGCGGGTGAAGTGCGTCCGCGCGAAAAGCTCGGCGAGCCAGCCTTGCGCTACAACTGGAATACACCGGTCGTGTTGTCTTCGCACAATCCGGATGTCGTTTATTTCGGCGCCAACAAACTGTTCCGCTCGTTCAACCAGGGCAAAACCTGGACCGCTATCAGTGATGACCTGACCGCCAGTACCGAGCGCGGCAATGTGCCGTTTGCGACGATCACCAGCGTGTCCGAGTCACCCAAGCAGTTTGGCCTGATCTGGGCCGGCACGGATGACGGCCAGGTTTGGGTGACCACCGGTGGCGGGAACGACTGGCGTCGGGTCTCGGAGGGTTTGCCGGGCAAGTGGGTGTCGCGAGTGATCGCGTCCAGCCATCAGCGTGACCGCGCGTATCTGACCATGAACGCCTATCGCGAAGATTCGATCACGCCCTACTTGTGGGTCAGCGAAGACCTTGGCAAAACCTGGACCTCGCTCGTCGCCAATTTGCCGAACGAAACCGTCAACGTGGTCCGCGAAGATCCGGTCAACGAGCGCGTGCTGTACGTCGGTACCGATCGAGGTGTCTATGTCTCGCTGGATCGAGGAGCTTCGTGGCAAGCCATGGATCACGGTCTGCCGAACGTGCCGGTCCATGATCTAGTGGTCCATCCGCGCGATCGCGAACTCGTAGCCGGTACGCATGGCCGCAGTGCCTGGGTGATCGACGTATTGCCGGTGCAGGATCTGACCGATGAGGTCCGCGCCAAGCCGCTGCATGTGTTCCATGTCGACGAAATCCAGGGAAGTCGAGATTGGCGTAGTCGCGCCTCGCGCTGGTTCGATGAAACCGCCTACCTGCCCAAGGCAACCGTCAACTATTGGTCAAGCAACGAAGGACCGGTCACTCTCGATGTGGTCGATCCGAACGGACAGGTTGTCCGCACGCTCGAGCATGTTGCCAAGGTCGGCCTGAACAGCATGGACTGGAACATCGAAGTGGATGCCGAAAAGGCGCTGAAAGCAGAAGCAGCGGCGCTGCGCAAAGCCGGAAAGTCGAAGGACACGGAGGGCGAACTGGCCAAACGGCCCTACGCCGAGTCGGTCCGGCTCAAGCATCGCCTTCTGGCGATTCCCGGGGAGTACACCTTGCGTCTGAGCCAGGGCAAGTCCAGCGCCACGGGCAAGCTCAAGATCACGCCCCCCGATGCGTACAAATCACGTGCCCAGCCCAAGGCAAAACTACGCGGGCGAGACGATTGATCCATGACGCCGGGCGGTCAGTCGCACAACGCCGCCGCCCGGCGAAAACCAGAATGCATGACGGTCGACAACAATGGATCGGAGAGTGCCCGATCCACCGTTTCGGGAACGATCCAGGTCTTGGTCAAGCCGGCGCGGCTCAAGTAGTGCCCCCGGTGAGCGCCAGTACGACCTCGTCGCCACGCCATCGGACCCAGTCGGCCAGCACTTCGGTTTCGTTTCCGCGGATTGGTCCACAGTGGACTCGGTTGCTCGGAGACAGGAGGTCGCGCGGACGGCACGGGCACCCTGATAACATGATGCGATGACAGTGGTGACGCGCGATTTTTCCCGGATCCTCGAGGAATTCAAGGGTGGCGACGCCCAAGCCTCGGCGCGCCTGATTTCGCTCGTATACGACGATCTGCACCGGCTTGCACGAGCGCAGTTGGCCGGGCAGGGAGGGGATCGAACCATGGGCGCAACGGCACTCGTTCACGAGTGCTACTTGCGCATCCGCGATTCGGTGGCTGAGGATGTCGCATCCAAACATCACTTTTTTAATCTCGCGGCTCGTGTCATGCGCCAGGTGCTGTGTGACTACGCGCGCGAGCGCCTGGCCGAAAAGCGGGGCTCAGGCGCCGAACATACGGGCCTCGATCGGGTCGATGTCCAATTGCAACAGGAGGCAATTGAGCTGATTGAGCTTGATGACCTGCTTGGCAAGTTGGAAATCGAGCACCCGAAGACGGCGAGGGTGTTCGAGTGTCGTTACTTTGCCGGGTTGAGTGAGCAGGAAACAGCCGACGCACTGGGTATCGGCCTGCGTTCGGCGCAACGCGAATGGAACCAGGCCCGCAGTTGGCTGTCGTCGCGGCTGGCAGAGGCCTGAGTGGCCGGGGCGTCGCAGGATCCAGTATCCACCGGGCTCCCTTCGGGCAACCCAGACGACTTGACGCAAGAGTCCGGTGTATCCGAGGACCCGCGGTTGGCACGATTTCGAACTGGCCAGGTTTTCCGCAGCCGCCTGTTGCAGGCGTTGGTCGAGAAAGCCGGAGCGGGTGCAGGCGCAGTGCTGCCGGCCGGAACGCCAATGGGTCCATGGCGATTGATCCGTCTCATTGCGTCCGGTGGCATGTCGCATGTTTACCTGGCCGAACGTGCCGATGGGCAGTTCGAGCAGACGGTTGCGCTGAAAGTCGTCCGCCACAATGCCGACTTGTTGGCGCGGCTGCGTCACGAGCGCCAGATCATCGCAACTTTGCGCCACCCTCATATTGTCAGTCTCGTCGATGGCGGCGAAACCGATTCCGGTGATCTGTGGTTCGCCATGGCTCTGGTCGAAGGCAGTCCGATCGATCAGTATGTCACCGAGCGGAAACTTGATTGGCGTCGGCGACTCGCACTGTTCGACCAGGTCTGTGCCGCCATCGAGTATGCCCACTCGCGAGCCCTGATCCACCGGGATCTGAAGCCGAGCAACATTCTGGTCGATCAGCACGGACATCCTCGCCTGCTGGACTTCGGGATTGCACTGGAAGCTGAGTTGACCGACGGCGCCGAAGATCACGTCCACACACCGGGGTTTGCCAGTCCTGAGCAGAAAGCAGGGAGCGTGATCACCACGGCATCCGACGTGTTCCAGTTGGGGCTGATCCTCCGCGCGATGTTCTCGCCGCACGAAGACGATCATGCGCCGGCAGTGTCCATGCCACGTCGTGTCGCCTCCGATCTGCAGCGTCTCATCGATCGAGCCTGTTCGGCTGATCCGGTCCAGCGCCACGGCAGTGCAGCGGCGCTGCGCGATGATGTAGGTGCCATCCTGGATGGCCATGTGCTGGCTGCCGATCGCCAGGATCCATGGCGACGCGCTGCGCGTTATGTGACGCGACATCGGGCGGCCATCGCAGTTGCCGCAATCGGCAGCCTGTCCTTGCTGGTGGTGCTGGTGATGGCCGCCTGGCAATTGCGGCAAGAACGTAATCAGGCGATCGAAAACGCCCGGCGCGCTGAAGCGGTGTCCACCTTCCTCGTCGATACCCTGGGCGAGGCCAATCCCTATTCGGGTCGTCGCGGCGAGGCCAGTATCCTCGATGCCATGGACCTCGCCGCCGCGACTCTGGATGAGCGGCTGGCGGATGCGCCAGCCGTGCGCCGGCAATTGCGCAGCACGATCGCTTCCGTCTACATGAACCTTGACGAACCGCAGCGATGTCTGGATGTCACCGGATCCGGAACGGCAGACGCTGATCTTGGGGGTGCCGATCCGCAGGAGCGAGCGCTGGCCCTGATCCTCCGGTCGGAATGTTATTTGGCGCGTGATGATCGCGACCCCGCCTGGGCGCTGCTCGAACAGGCCGAAGCTGAGCTGGCGCCATTGGCTGCGAGCCAGGAGCTCGATCGGTTGCGGGCTTGGGTGCTCATCGACATGGGCCAGCTGTTGTCCCTGAATGGACGATTGGCGGAGGCAAATGTGTTGCTGGAGCAGGCGTTGGCTCTGGCGCAGTCGAGTGGAGATGGCGAGCAGGTCTATCGGGCCTATCGATTCCTGGCCGGCAACGCACAGGGCGTCAACCAGTCGGATCGCGCCGAAGCATGGTTGGGCCAGGCACATGCGGCTGCTACCGAGTCGCTGGGGCCCGGACACCGGTCGACGCTGACCGTGGCCGGCCAATGGGCGGTGGCCCTCGGGCGATTGAAGCGGTTCGCCGAAGCCGAGCTTCTGCTTGAACAGTCTCTGGAGGCCGCCAGAGCAGTCAAACATCGCGATGGCGGTGCCGAAGTTGTCATCGCACAGTTGCTCGACAATCACGCCACCCTGTTGTGGGAGCAAGGGCGATTCAAACCCTGCATCGAACAGGCACGTGCTGCGGTCGAGATCTACCAGCGACTTGCAGCGAGCGGCAGTACCCAGGCATTCAATCCGTCCTGGCGTTCAGCGGCATGCGCCTACCAGGACAACAACTGGGACTTGGCGGAAACCTACGCACGAGATGCCCTTGCCTTTGCCGAACACGGCGTACCCGTGGGCAAGGTGAATGGTTGGCGCATGCTCGCCGCCGTCGCCGCGCAGCGCGGTCAACTCGACGAGTCGCGGGCATTTCTGGATCGTGCTCAGGCGCTTGCCGGCAAGACCGAAATCGCGAATCAGTCGGTGTTCGTGGCGTTGCATCTGACCGAAGCGCTGTGGGCGGTCAAAGCGGGGCGCGAGGCTGCTGCAGAAAATGCGTTTGCCGAGGCCGATAGCATGATCAAGTCCCTCGGTATCACCGCGCCATGGGTCCTTCAGGAACAGGCTGTCGTGGCCAAACTTCTGGATCCGGCCACCTGAATCTCGCCGCCAGGTTCGTGCTCATTTCCGCCAGTCACTCGCCTGGGCGCCGGCAACCGGGCAGAATCATGGCTCGTCCCCTGGAGCTTCCTCGTGAACCAAAACGCCATTCTCTGGCCCGGTTTTGCCCTGGCCGCGCTCACGTTCCTCGTCTGGTTCCGCCTGTACTTCGAGCGGCTCACCGAGATGAAGGCCAAGCGTGTGCATCCGCAGAAAGTCGCGAACCGTGCCGATGCCGCAAAACTGCTCAACAACACCCAGGCGCTCGATCATTACGCGAACCTCTTTGAATCGCCGGTACTGTTCTACTTCACGTTGGCCGCCATCGCCGTGGCGAAACTTGATACCCAGATTCTGTTGCCGATGGCCTGGGCGTTTGTCGCCCTTCGTGTGGTCCACGCGATCGTGCATTTGACCTACAACAAGGTCATGCATCGCTTCTATGCCTTCTTTCTGAGCAGCATCTGTCTGTGGGTGCTTGTCGCGAGGGCAGCCTGGCAATTGGGGCAAGCAGCGTGAAACCTGCCGTCGTTCTGGTTTCGGGTGGCATGGATTCGGCGCTCACGCTGGCGATTGCGAAAAGCATGGGCTTCACCTGCCACGCATTGAGTGTCGACTACGGACAACGGCATCGTGCCGAGCTGGACGCCGCACGCCTGGTGGCCGAAACCTTCGGTGCTGCCGAGCATCATGTGCAGAAACTCGACTTGCGTCGTTTCGGTGGGTCCGCCCTGACGGCCGACATCGCCGTGCCGGAGTCGCCGAGTGAGGGGATTCCGGTCACGTATGTCCCTGCGCGCAACACGATCATGCTGTCGTTGGCGCTGGCCTGGGCCGAGACGCTCGGCAGCGATGACATCTTCTGCGGCGTGAATGCCGTGGACTACTCAGGATACCCGGATTGTCGGCCGGCTTTCATCGACGCTTTCCAGGCTCTGGCCCGTGTAGCGACGAAGGCGGGCGTAGGCGGGGAGCAGATCACCATCCATGCGCCCCTGATTGCCATGAGCAAGGCGGATATCGCTCGTCGTGGCCATGAACTGGGTGTGGACTATGCGATCACGGTGAGTTGTTATCAGGCCGATGACCGCGGTCGTGCATGTGGACTCTGTGATGCCTGTCGCTTGCGCGCTCAGGGTTTTCACGATGCCGGCTTGCCGGATCCGACGCGATATCGTGAAGATTAGGCTGCCGGCATGGTCATCCTTGACGGCGACCATGCCGGAGCCCGTTGATCACTCGTTGTCGAGTTGTTCGGCGTAGTCGTCCGGCGTCAGCAGTTCATCGAGCTGCGAGGTGTCGCTCGGCTTCAGCACGAACATCCAGCCTTCGCCGTAGGCATCCTGATTGATCGTTTCCGGTTTGTCCGACAGTGCTTCGTTGACGGCGATAACCGTGCCCGAGATCGGCGCATAGACATCGGAGGCAGCCTTGACCGATTCGACGACTGCAGCACCATTGCCCGCTTCGATCGTGTCACCGACGGAGGGCAGTTCGACGTAGACCAGATCGCCCAGCGCCGATTGCGCGTGGTCGGAAATGCCGACGGTCACGGTGCCGTTGTCTTCGAGACGCGCCCATTCGTGCGACTTCAGGAACTTCAGATCACCGGGGATTTCACTCATGGCTAGGCTCTCGTTCAGGGGTCAAGGCGCGAATGATAGTGACTTCGCGCACGGCTTTTTCAAATGACTGTTTGGGCACATCAAATGCCGGGTTGAGGCTTGCCGTCCCGCACAAACGGGAACTTCACGCGGCGGACCGGTACGGCTTTGCCACGGATGTCGACCTGCAGCGTGTCGCCGGCACCGGCCGGGACCCGCGCCAGGGCGATCGACTTCCCGAGTGTGGGCGAAAACGTGCCGCTGAGGACCTCGCCGTCCCCGGCCGAGGTCAACACCTTCTGGCCGTGGCGCATGACGCCCTTGTCGTCCAGCACGATGCCGATCATCTCGCGAGGGATTCCCTCTGCCTTTTGGCGAACCAGAGCGTCGCGGCCAATGAACTGGCGGGTGTCCGGTTCCAGTGCGACCGTCCAGGCGAGTGCGGCCTCGAATGGGGACACGGTTTCATCCATGTCCTGACCATACAGGTTCATTCCGGCTTCCAGACGGAGCGTGTCGCGGGCACCCAAGCCCGCCGGCTTCACGCCAGCAGCGAGCAACTGGTTCCAGAATTCGATCGCCCGGCCTTCCGGGACCATGATCTCGAACCCGTCTTCACCGGTGTAGCCGGTACGGGCGACAAACAGGCCGTCGGCTTCGGTGCCGACGAACTTGCCGAGCTTTTCGACCCGGGGACGTGCGTCCGCGCTGAGCAAACCCGCGACCAGGCCGCGGGCGTCCGGCCCCTGAACGGCAATCATCGCCAGATCACGTCGTTCGGTCAGCGTGACGCCGAACCGTGTGGCATGACGGGCCAGCCAGTCCATGTCCTTGTCGCGCGTGGCGGCATTCACGACCATCCGGAAGAACTGTTCGTCCTGGAAATAGACGATCAGGTCGTCAATCACGCCGCCTTGTTCGGTCAGCATGCAGGAGTAAAGCGCCTTGCCGGAAACCTTGAGTTTCGAGACGTCGTTGGCCAGCAGTTCCGACAGGAACGCGCGCACCCGCTCACCGCGCAGGTCGACCACGGTCATGTGCGAGACATCGAACATGCCCGCACCGCGCCGCACGAGGTGGTGTTCTTCCAACTGGGAGCCATAATTCAGCGGCATGTCCCAGCCACCGAAATCAACCATTTTGGCGTTCGCCGCGAGGTGTGCGGCATGCAGGGGGGTCTTCTTCAACATGGTGGAATTCCGGTCGGCTTTGAAGACCGGGGAGACTAGCCCGAACATTTCATGAGCCGCAATGGCTTTCCCGGGCCTGCTGGGCGGAAAACAAAAGGCAACGCTGTTTTTCAGCAAGCGGGCAACCGTATAGACTTCGGCCATGCGCATCTTCATGCAGACCCAACCCACGGCGAAAGAACCGCCTCGTTATTACCACCTGATCCTCCAGCAGGATCTCCTGGGTGGCTGGATCCTGATCCGAGAGTGGGGTCAGCAAGGCAGTCGTGCCAGCGGCAAGAAGGACTATTTCGAGCAGCGTGAAGTGGCTGAGGAGGCCCTGACTTCGGCGCGCGACCAACAGCTCAAGAAGGGGTTCTCGATCATGTTTGCACAGGGTATGGAAGGTCCCCTGGGTTCGCGTTATGAGGCTTGAAACCGGGTTTCTGCTGTTGCTGTCCTTGGGCGTGATGGCCGACGCGTTTGCCGAAGATGAGGGCATCGCGGCCGGTAGTCGCAGGTCCTGTGTTCCGAATGCCGACCGCACCGGTTGGGAATGTGCCGAGGCGTCCTCGCCGGCGGCGTCGGCTGTGTCAGACGACCCAGTGCTTGAGCCCGAAGTCGCTGCTGCACCGGAAGCGCCACCACCCGACATGATTGCCGCGCCGGACGAAGACGTGGCGCCGCTGTCCGATTTTTATCGAGTCGTTCCGGATACCGAGCCACAGGCCGATCCGCTGCCGGAAACCGTTCTGGCCGAACCACAGGCCATGGCGCAAGAACCCGAGCCGCAGCCGCAACCGGAGCCGCAACCGCAACCGGAGCCCGAACCGCTTGCGGAGCCGGCCGTTGTAGCCGCTCCGGAACCCTTGCCGGAGCCTGAACCGGTGTCCGAGCCCATGCCAGAGCCGGAACCGGTGCCGGAACCAGTCGTGATGACCGAACCAGTTGTTGCGCCGGTGGCGCAACCTGTTGTCGCGCCCGTGGCCGAAGCCGAGCCACTGGCAGAACCGGAGCCCATGCCCGAACCGGAGCCGATCGCGACGGCGCCAGAACCCGAGCCCGCACCGCCGGTCGCGGCGCCGCAACCTCAGCCCGCGCCAATCCCCGCGCCAGTGGTTGTTGCCCCGCCGCCGGCATCAGGTCCGCAGCCGGCACTGACCGATATTTCCGGCGCTCGTGACTTCGCCCGTCTCGACGGCAATGCTTACACCCTCCAGTTGTCCGACGCTGCGTCACCGAATGGCTTTCCTGTCTTGATCCAATCCTTGGGTCTTTCTGCCGACCGGTGTTACCTGCTCCGGATCAAACGTGACGGCCAAGCCTGGTGGCTGCTTGCCTATGGCCAGTTTCCGGATGCCTCTCAGGCCAAGGCCGAATTGGCCAGATTGCCAAACGTACCTGGGCTGACGCGCACCTGGCCGCGCAAGATCCACTACCTGCAACGCGAGTTCGATCCGCTCGGACCGTAAGGAGTTTTCCCCATGACGCAACCATTCGCACCTTTGGCGAATGACCGCTTTCTGCGCGCCCTGCGCCGACAACCGGTCGACCACACACCTGTCTGGATCATGCGCCAGGCTGGCCGTTACCTGCCGGAGTATCGAGCCACCCGCGCTCGCGCCGGCTCGTTCCTCAAACTGTGCAAGACACCCGAATTGGCGTGTGAAGTCACGATGCAGCCGCTGGCCCGGTTTCCGCTGGATGCCGCGATCCTGTTCTCCGACATCCTGACGGTGCCGGACGCAATGGGTCTGGGGCTCTATTTTGCGGAAGGTGAGGGTCCGAAGTTCGAGCGAACCATCCGATCGCGCGCTGACATCGACGCACTCAGGCTTCCGGATGTCGGCACCGACCTCCGTTATGTCACCGACGCGGTCACGCTGATCCGTCGCGAGCTCGGCGGGAAAGTGCCGCTGATCGGTTTTTCAGGAAGCCCGTGGACCTTGGCCTGTTACATGGTGGAAGGCGGTGGCTCGGAATACTTCGAACATGCCAAGGCCATGTTGTGGGACGACCCTGAAGGGGCACACCGGTTGCTCGACCTGATCGCCCGTGCGGTCACCGACTATCTGTCCGCGCAGATTCAGGCCGGTGCCCAGGCCGTCATGGTGTTCGACACCTGGGGCGGCGCGTTGTCGATCGGCCACTACCGGGAATTTTCGCTGCGTTACCTGCAACAGATCGCGGCCAACCTGCCGCGCCAGCACAATGGCGAACAAGTGCCGCTGATCCTGTTCAGCAAGGGCTGTGCACATTCGCTGGAAGCCATGGCCGACACCGGTGCCGATGCATTGGGTCTGGACTGGACGATAGAACTCGGCGAAGCGCGCCGTCGCGTCGGCGATCGAGTTGCTTTGCAGGGCAACATCGACCCGGTCGTGTTGTATGCATCGGAAAGCGCCATCGTGCGCGAGGCGACCCGTGCGATCCGGTCTTTCGGCAATCACCCCGGGCACGTGTTCAACCTCGGTCACGGCATTCATCCTGCCATCAAGCCTGACAAGCTGAAGTTGCTGATCGACACGGTTCACGCTGAAAGCAGGGCGGTTCTTGCAGCGAAAGGTTGACCGCAGCAGTCAGCAACAGGGCCAGTCTTTCCCGCGAAAACGGGAATCTGGTGCCCAACCCAACGACCGTCATTCCCGCGAAAGCGGGAATCTGGTGCCGAACCCAACGACCGTCATTCCCGCGAAAGCGGGAATCTGGTGCCGAACCCAACGACCGTC
>JBEIPT010000481.1:0-2724 GCA_040376895.1 Lysobacteraceae bacterium
GGACCTTGATTGACCGAGCATCTGGAATCAGCGTTACCGATGAATGCTTGGCGATTTCATCGATCAGAAGCAGCTTCACCATGTAGTTGTAAAGCTTGTTGCCATCGTCGCGCAGGTGTTGGGCGACACGACGTTTGTCAACGACGATGGCGTGATAACTGATCTCGGTATGTTTTTGAACCAATGAAACGGCCTTCTGCGCGAAGTGAGTGCGCGCCTTGAGCGGCGTGTCGGTCCACTTCTTCTCACGTTTCGGGTCCCATCCACTCGCCTTGAAAAGATCCTTCATGGCGCGATCAAGCAGATGTTCCTTGCCAAGCGGGACACCTACTGCCGTGATTACCAGATAGCGACTTGAGCCTCCTCGCCCATAAGGCAAGTTGAAGGACCATCCCAAGTCTCCGCTTTCGTCAATGTAGTAGATATGGCTCATGCAGATCCCAAAAAAACCAAGGGCTCCCGAAGGAGCCCAGTTGGGGTGGCAGACCCTGAATCCGGCACGCTTGGATCGTGCTTACGACGCCATCATCGGTATCGCGGTTTGCTCAGGACTTACCTGCCGAGGAGAAGTCTAGTCTCAACGCGGTTGATGGGCAAGTCGGCTTCGGTTTCCCTGTTAACGCGCATTCAGGGCGTTCCGTTGGGTGCGACACCCATTTGTCGGCCGTTCAGGGCTTCACAGTCTCGGTGGCCATTCCGAACCGCGCCCCGCAGTTCACCAGTACGCCGATCACCACGACCACGGTGGGGCGTGTGTATCGCTACACGGCCACGGCATCGGATGCCGATGCCGGCGATGAGCTTCGGTTCTTCCTGGCGGAAGGTCCGTCGTGGCTCAGTGTGAGCAGTGTGTCGGGGATTGTGTCGGGCACGCCGACGGAGCAGGGGGAAGGTGCGGAGGCGGTGCAGGCTTGTGTGCTTGCGGTTCGGCCGCGGCCGACAACGCCGCACCGGTGATCACGTCGACGACGTCCCCCGATTTTGAGTGCCGCGACGATTTGGGGTCCAACAGAATTCGGGCCTCGCATCCATCTGGAAAGCAGCATGGGGTCTTCAGCATGGGTGCCATCCGGGGCATAATTTGAGGTGTCCGGGTCGTGCGAGGCATGGCAGCCTTGCGAGCGGATCAGCCGGCAGCCGATTGCGCGTGCCGGCGGAAAGTCCGGGCTCTGCCGGAATTGCCGGATCAAACCCGCTTCAGGTTGGTTGATCTGAATGCAGATGATTTCAAAACGAGGCCGTATGCCAAAAAGCCGATTGTTCATCGCCATCCAGTGCGCAGTGTTGTGCTCTGCCACGTCACTGTCCGTCAACCCGGTTCTCGCGAACGGTGGACCGGGTAAGCCGGCAAGCAGCCCAGATGCCCCCACGGGTTCACGCATCCATCTTGCTGGCGCGGACATGGGAATGCCGATCCGGATCATCGATCGCGCCGAGATCGACGCCTCGGGCGATGTCTCCATTGCCGAATTGCTGCGTGATTCGACTTTGGCCTCGTTCGGCAACTATCGGCCCTTGTCGGGTTCGACCACACAATCGCTGTCGGACATCGACCTGCGCGGGCTGGGACCGGACCGTACGCTGGTGTTGATCGATGGCCGGCCCGTCGTCGGCAGTCCGTTCGATCCGGCAGTCGGCAACCTGAACCTGATCCCGATCGGCGCAGTGGAGCGGATCGAGATCCTGCCGGAAGGCGCGTCCGCCATCTACGGCGCCAATGCCGCAGGGGGTGTCGTCAATATCATTCTGCGCAAGAAGTTCGACGGTACCGAAGTTTCCTGGATGGTCGGCAATCCGCGTGTTCGCGGCGGCGACATGGCGCGGGGCGACGCCAGTTTCGGTGCCAGTGGTGATCGCGGCCGGGTGATCGCAACCGTGTCCTACAACAAACGCGACATCGTGTATTCGCGCGACCAGATCGACGGCCAGACCTTGGGTCTGTCGGGCTTTGCCAATAACTATCGGATTGCCAACGCCGCTGGTACCGCGGCGATCGGACCTCTGATCCCGTTGCCTGGCTTCGACTGCAGTGGCAGCGGCTCGGGAGTCGGCGGCGTCCCCGATCTGTTCTTTGAAACCAACCCCGGCGCCCCGGACAATTTCTGTTCGTTCAACTTCAACGGTATCGCCGCGAACGATGCATCGACGGACACCTCCGCGCTCTACACAGCTGGCGAGTACCAGATCAATGACGATTGGCTGAGCTACCTGCAGGCGTCGGTGACGCGCAACGAGTCATTCGGCCGAAGGGCGCCGAGCGTCAGCCAGATCTTCGTGGCCGAAGGTTCAGCCAGTGATCCGGTGCCGGGGGACGGACGCGGCGCCTATATCCGCCATCGTTTCGCGGGGGTCGGTCCGCTGGATACCAGCATCGACGAAAATGCCTATGACCTGCGACTCGGTGTGAAGGGTCGGGTCGGCGAAGCGGTCGACGTCGAAGTCGGTGCTCGTCGTTACGAACACCAGGCGTTCCAGCTGAGTCGGAATGTTGTCGTCAACCGACTGGCGCAACAGGCCATCGACAGCGGCAGCTATGACCTCCGCCATCCGTTCGCCGCCGACCGCGCCACACTCGACTCGATGTCCGCAACGGTCAGCCGCAATGCGTTCTGGCTGGGTCGCGAGCTGTTCGGCATGGTGACCTTCAACCCCTTCGAACTCGCCGGTGGCGAGTCGACCCTGGTTCTGGGTGCCGAATGGCGCGACGAGGACTACGCGGATCAA
>JBEIPT010000542.1:0-2231 GCA_040376895.1 Lysobacteraceae bacterium
CACTGCATGTCCGAACCAAGGCGGCGAGTTCGCCAGCAACTTGAGCAGGCCGATGCCGGCACGTCCAGGCCAGGTGCGCGGGCCACCTGCAGCCTTGGAGCTGCTGGTGTCAAGGGGGGGTTCGGGTTGGGACAAGACAATTTCCGGAGTTGTTTCGCTATGCTGGCATTTTACGCGCAGCGGATCGTGTTCGGTGTTCTGGCAAAGGCTGATTTACACCCTGACCATGTATTTACTCACGCCGGTGATCGTGTATCGCCTGGCGTGGCGTGGCCTGCGGTATCGCGATTATTTCGGTCGATGGAAGGAGCGCTTTGGCTTTTTCCCCGATCCGGGCATCCGCGGGAGCCTGTGGGTCCATGCCGTGTCCGTCGGAGAGGTGAACGCAGCATTGCCGCTGATCGAGGGCATGATGCAACGGTTTGCCGGCGCCCGGATCGTCGTGACGACCGTGACGCCGACCGGTTCCGCGCGCGTGCAGAAGCTGTTTGGCGACCGGGTTTTCCATGTCTACCTTCCGTATGACCTGCCCGCGTCGATCGATCGATTTCTGGAGCGGATCAAGCCCCGGATTGCCGTGATCATGGAAACCGAGATCTGGCCGAACCTCTACCATCTGTGTGAACTCCGAGGCATTCCGATTCTTATTGCCAATGCTCGGCTGTCGGAGCGGTCATTGCGCGGATACGGCCCGGTGCGACCACTGGCCCGTGCTGCTGTGCGCTCGGTCGCACAACTGGCCGTTCAATCCAAACAGGATGCCGAGCGCCTCCTGCGTTTGGGCGCAGTGCCCGACAAGCTGGTGATCACCGGCAACGTGAAGTTCGATATGCCGGTGCCGAGTGGCCTGGAGCGCATTGGCAAGGTTCTCCGTGAATATTGGGGCGAACCCCGGCCTGTCTGGATTGCCGCAAGCACCCACGAGGGCGAAGAGGCGAGGGTGCTGGAAGCCCATGCCCGAGTGCTTCGTCGATACCCGGATGCACTGCTCGTCATCGCGCCGAGGCATCCCGAACGATTCCGTCCGGTCCAGCAAATCTGCAAGGGTTATGGGTTCCGAACGCTGTGTCGCAGCGAAGACACTGTGGCCCATCACGACACCCAGTGTTTTGTGGTGGACACCCTGGGCGAGCTGCTGAACTTCTTTGCGGCCTGCGACGTGGCATTCGTGGCCGGGAGCCTGGACATGATCGGTGGTCACAACGTGCTGGAGCCAGCCGCCCTGGCCAAACCGGTGCTCGTTGGCCCGCATACGTTCAACTTCGAACAGATCACCGACAACCTGATCAGTGATGGCGCGGCATTAAGAATCAAGGACGCGGCAACCCTCGGTGACACTGTGGTCCGATTGTTCTCGGATCGGGACCTTCGGCTTCGCATGGGCGAGCAGGCATTGCTGGCCGTAGAGCGCGAGCGTGGCGCTGTGAAACGAACGATCAACCTGATCGACCGTCTGCTGGCGCCCAATTGATTCTTGCTCTGGATCAACGACTTGCGACACCGCGCGGATCGGGCCGGTGTCAATTCATGCGGATTGAGTCAAAATGGCGTCCTTGAACCACTCGGAAATGTTCCATGCGACTCTGGTCTTTGCTCGGCAACAGCCAAAAACTTGATGGCGGCGCCATGTTCGGCAATGCGCCGAAGGCCTTGTGGTCGCGATGGTTGGCCCCGGACGCCGACAATCGGGTTCCATTGGCCTGTCGGGCAATGCTGGTGCAGGACCTGAATGGCCAGAACGTTCTGTTCGAGACCGGCATCGGCGCGTTTTTCGAGCCGAAGATGCGCGAGCGCTACGGCGTTGTCGAGGATCGCCACGTGTTGCTCGATTCACTGGCTGCGGCGGGATTTGCGCCGGAACAGATCGATACCGTAGTGTTGTCTCATCTGCATTTTGATCATGCCGGCGGATTGCTCGCACCGTATGTGGAAGGGGAGGCGATGCGTCTGCTGTTCCCCAATGCCCACTATCTGGTCAGTCGAGCCTGTTTTGAACGGGCCGAACATCCGCATGCGCGCGACCGCGCATCGTTCATCCCGGGACTCAATGATCTGCTGCAGGCCTCAGGTCGCCTTGAACTAGTCGACGGCGAGTTCAGTCGGCGTTTGGGTCAAACCGTTCGCTTCCACTACAGCGAAGGGCATACCCCGGGCCTCATGTTGGCAGAAGTCACGGGTGAGTCCGGCGTGGTGTTCTGCGCCGACCTGATCCCGGGAAAGGCATGGGTCCA
>JBEIPT010000182.1:0-7253 GCA_040376895.1 Lysobacteraceae bacterium
TCGATGTGCCTCGGCGTGCCGATTGCCGGCACGCCAGGTCTTTGCGTCAAGAGAGAGCACCCTGGAGTACGCCATGAACAGGAACAGCAGAAGCAACGCCGCGGCCGGGACACCACCCGCTGAGTCGGAGTCCGCAGAAGTGGATACCGTTGAGCATCCTCAGCTCGACACTGAAGCGGCCGACCCCGCACCACCGACCGCCATCACGCCACAGTGGCAGTATTGGACACCAGGCCCGCTGACCGGCGTGGACGTCGCGTGGGCGCTCGTCGACACACGACGATTTGCAGTGCGCTTGTATTACAGCGTCGCCGGGAGCTCGGGCCCGGACGATTCGAACGAATTCGCGAGTTCGCTGATCGTGGATACGGCGCTGGGCCCGGATCAAACCGAAGTCCCGTTCAGCGTGTTCGAGCCGAATGACCTGCGGCCGTTCCTGTCGGGAAGTTTCGACTACGTCCCGCCATCAAAGACAAGCGACGGCACCTTGACCTTGCGTCGCCTGAGTTATCCGGGTGGTGCGGTCGAAAACCATGTTCTCTACACCGAGCCGGTGATCTGATCATGGCCTGCGTCGACTGCTCGGGGGTTCGCGATTTTGGCCAGGTGCGCGTGCAATGGCGGTGTCCTGCGCCAGGGCGCGTGTGCACGGTCGACGTGTTGTGGCTCGGGCAGTTGATCATGTCGGTGCCGATGGGATCGTTTGATCCGGTGCAGAGCTTTTCGGTCACGACCGAGAATCCGCCGCTCGAATCGGTTGCAGGGGAATTTCGCTACGGGCCCTCGGAAGGGCACCTGCGAATGACATGGCTGCAATCACCCGATGGCACCTGGCGCGACGTGCCTTTGTGTCCAGCCGGACCGATCCCGCCACCGCCACCGCCACCCGATCCGCGGCCGGATCGTCCGGTTGAGCCGGTCCTCGACATGCAGGTCGACGGCAGCAGTCACGACCTGTTCCCGTATGTATTCCTGAAGCAGTGGACGAACATCGATGCGGCGGTTCGTGCCGACAACTTCATCGACTACGGTGCAGCGGACACGCCGGTCGTGAACAGTCTGTACGCCAACCTGGTTGCGATCGATCGCCAGGCGCCCGACGCGCGTTCCTTGTCGATTGCGCAGGGATTGGCATTCATCGCGGGCGACCCGCCCTACACGGGTACACGGGTCACCCGATCATTGCCTCTCTTGGGGCTCGTCGGTCAACTCGGACCTTTGTGGCGCGGTTTGATCGGGCGCGTGCCGTGTACGGTCGATGTGCTCGTCGGATGGTTTTGTGCACAGCTCGGTTGCACCTGGTCCGAACTGGTGTCGGACGTGCTGGCTCCCGAGTTCAGCGAACAACTCGAACGCGCCTGGGAGAATCTGTTCGCGCAGATGCTGGTGCCCGGATATGACCGCCAGACCACAGAGTTGATGCTGCGCACGATCATCGTCGCCAGTTTGCTGAAGGCGCTGGTCGACAGTTTGCCGGTGAGCGCGCCTGCTGTAGACGATCGTGCCGAAGGCGAACCGTTGGTGCCACTCCAGCCGCCGCTTCCGGATCCTGTCGAGTGGCCGCCATCGCGTTTGACTCAGCGGGCTTATGCCACCGTGGTGTTGCCGGCGCGGGTCTATCCATTGCCGCCGGAGGCAGCGACTGCGGAGCTGGTTTCCGTGACAGCGGAGCCAACCGCCAGTGTTCGCCCTTACGCTGTCGGAACCTTGCAGGTGGTCCGAAAATGCCTGTTGCGGTACGAGCCGGGTGAACTGGCGAACATCGAGAACGTCATGCCGGGCGAGCGCAAGGTGCGCATTCAGGCCGAACGTCAGATTGATCGTGAAGTTGATGAGCACCGTCAGGATCGACGTGACGATGCTCGAACGGAAACCGAAGGGCTCGCGCAGGAACTCGTTTCGGAAACGAATGAACTGCTGTATCAGAACACCACGATCGACTACTCGGTGAACTACGGCCCGCCCCAGGAAGGCGTTGCCACCGGTTATTGGTCATTTGGTCCGACACCGGCTTCCGGCGCTGCGGAAGCGACGGACCCACCGGTCGCCGCGCAGACGCAAACCCAGTCACGCACGGATTGGGCGCGATCCATCACCCAACGTGCGGCACGTCGTCTGGAGCAACGAATCAGTCGGATCCGAACGCAGGAACGATCGCACCAAAAGGATTGGTCGGAGCGTCACACCTTCGATCGACGTCACGCCGATACGCCGTTGCGCGGTATCTATCGTTGGCTCAATGCTGTGTATCAATGCTGGGTGGCGAGTCTGGGCGAGCGTCTGGTTCTGGAACTCAATCTGCCGCGACCCGCACGGTCATACATCGCCGCCGAGCTGGACCTGGCCGGTATCGGTCTGACCGAACCGCAACTGCCCTCAGCGATGGGTCTGACGAACTTTACGCAAGTGTCGACCGATCCCAAGTCGCCCATGTTCTACGCCGCGCTCGCGGCACAATATGGACTGGAGCAACTGGAAACACCACCGCCGGAGACACAGACCGTGGCGTGTACGGTGACGCCCGAGGCGACCTTGCTCAGCGGTACATTGGTATTGCCCGAGGGATATTTCGCGTCTTCGGCGCAGGTTGTCTTGAGCACGACGCGTGCGAGTGTCACCGTTACCGGCCAGGTGGGCCAAGTCCCCTGCACATTGTCGAACGCCGACCCAACGACGCAGGCCATGCCGATGACCGGTCAGGCCAGCAGCCTGCCTTGGGCATTCGCGATGGCGCCGACGCCGGATTCGTCACCCGATGACCTGACGCTGTCGATCGAAGTACGCCTGGACTGGGATGCTGCCGCCCGAGCGCGTTGGCAGGCGACGTTCTATGCGGGACTGATGGCGGCGTATCGTCGCCAGCTGGCGGAATACTTGAAGGCCGCCGATCAAACCACCGGCCGTCGCCAACCCAACCAACTGAGTACCCGCCAAACCATCCAGCGTGAACTGAAACGTGCCGGCTTGCGTGCGTTCGTCGAGTTGGTCCAGCAGCGGACCGGTGAGTCCGGGCGCGTGGCACGATTCCTGCCGGCCTTGCAGGATTGGCTGGAACGCGCGCTCGAGTGGGGTGAGATGAGCAGCAGTTTTGTGGTGTCGCTGGAAGATCAGGTGCCGACGATGCACCGTCTGGTGCGGGGTGGTGATGCGCAGATGACGGCGTTCCTCGAAGCGGCGTCCGCGCGAGTGCTGCTGCCGGTTCGCCCGGGGTTCGAGCGGGCGATCGTGTTGTTCCTCGCGTCCGGGGTGATCTGGAGTGGCGAGGAAGCGCTCACGCCAGCCATGGATGTGCCACTGGCGCCAGAGGCATCCAGTACCAGCATCGATTTGCTGGAGGATCTCAAGCGCAGTCCGGAGCGCTGCAATGGTGAGCGCGCACATCCAAGTGTGGGTCCGGCGTGGCTGGTCCTGGCACCGACCACACTCACGGTCTTGCAGGAAAGTGGCGATCTGCCGGTGTTTCCGGGTCGGGTGTGGCCATGATCCGGCCGCCACGTATGCCCAAAATGCCGGCGGGGCCGTGGCCCCCACCCATGCCTTATCCCGGACCGGCGGCACCGATCGGTACGGTGTGTCTTTATGCGGGTGATCTGCAGGCGTTGAGTACGAAAAAGAATTCGGCGTGGCAATGTGCGGAAGATGGATCACCCGCCGCGACCAGCTTGGCGACGACGTCGAGTGCGCCCGTGCCATTACTCACCGAAGCGACCGCCTGGTTGCCGTGTGACGGGCGAAGCGTGTGGACGCGTGCTTTCCCGGAGCTCCACAAAGTGCTGGGCACCATCTATGGTGCGGTCGACGCCGACCACTTCAATCTGCCCGACCTGCGAGGCGCATTTGTGCGCGGGGTCGACAACGGTGCCGGTGTGGATCCGGACCTGCCCGACCGATATTCGCCCGACGGCAGTGGCGGCCAATACGACGGTGTCGGCTCATTGCAGTGTGATGCGTTCCAGACACACCAGCATACGTATGACACGGCCATCGGTGCCACGGTGGGCGACAAGGGTCCCGCGTTTGCCGTGAAGCAGGAAGCCAAGACGCGTGATCCCGTCACCGGTCGAGTCAGTGATTTCGAAACGCGGCCAAAAAACATGGCGCTGAACTTCATCATTCGCGCCCGGTGATGCTGCTGTGAACGTGTACCACCGAAACGACCTTGGGCGCGTGCTCTGTGGGAGCGGCTTTAGCCGCGATAGGGTGCTCGCCAAGGCACTCCCAGATCGCGGCTGAAGCCGCTCCCACAATTGGAATTGCTCCGGTTTCGGTGTTCTTACCGCGGCGGATCACCGCCCGTTCCAACCTCACTCTCCGGATCAAACGCGAACACGCGCAGTTCCGACCGAGTGTTGTCTTTGCGCAGCAGTCGCACGGTGACCACCAGCGACAACTCCCAGCGGCCGGACTCCTGGGTGACCTGCAATGGCGACAGGGTGTGACACTCATAGCCGATGCGCAACGGATCCGGTTGTGCCTGCAGTTCGGGCTTTGACCAGTCGCCTACTTGCACCACGGCGTGGTCACTCGCAAATGGAGATGGCGCCGACCCGGTGCTCAACGAAGTATGCGGCAGGGTGATGATGCTGGCATCAATGATTTCGATGCCCGACAACTGGCCGAGTTCACCAAAAGCCATCAGCTCGATTTCGAACAGGTTGCCCTTTTCGAAATGTAATGACCCGGCGTGACGGCCCTGGGACTTGTAAGCGCTTCGCGCCGGATCACCTTCGACGGCATGCCAGACCAGCGAACTGCTGATCTGGGCGGCGTCGAAACTGACGCGAAGTGTGACGGTGGAATCAGCCATCGATTGCTCCTGAAGAATGGGGGGAAGGGCTTAGTCCCAGCACCTGGCGCTGGAACATCGGGTCTCGGCGCAGAGCGACCAGATCGGGTTCGCCTTGAATGAGATTCAGCGGATAACCGGCCTGTCGCGCTTGTGCGAGATCGGTGATCGCCATGTCGCGGCGTTCACACAGCTCGCTGGCCTGTGCCAGACGGAACCAGACATCGGCCTGTTCGCTTGTGCTGCCCCGGACCTGCTCGGCTGCAGTCAGCGCTCGAGTGCATTGCCCGAGCTTCGCGCGGTACAACGCTGCGCGACTCAGCAAGGTCACATCGTCCGGCGTTCGCTCGAGGATCGGTGTCAGCAGCGTGATCGTCGTGGCGTAGGCGCGCAACGAGTCGTCCCTGCGCCCGGGGATCTGCCTCAATGCATCGGCCAGATTGGCCCAACGAAGATAATCGTTCGGGCTTCCGTGTGTTGGGGACACCGAACGTTCGAACGCCTGCGCGGCGTCGCTGTAACGACCCAGCATGTACAGCACGGTGCCGAGATTGGAATACAGCTGGCCGTCCGGACGCACGCGCAAACCCTGCTGCAGGACGGCGAGTGCATCCTCGTTGCGCCCCTGCCGCAGCAGGACCGCGTTGAGATTCGCATAAGCCGCCACGCTGCCGGGCGACAAGGCAATCGACTGCCGGAACAGACGCTCGGCTTCGGCATATTGCGCCTGACGGAAGTGCCAGGTGCCCAGTGCATCGACGAACACCCGATCCTGCGGATGCAGTCTCATGCCGTTGTCGAGCACGGTACGAGCCTCGGCATACGCACTCTGTCGTGTGTGCACCCGAGCCAGTCCGATCAAGGCATAACGATCGCCCGGGTCCAATCCGAGTGCGCGTTCAAAACTTTGCACCGCCATGTCGCGGCGGCCATGGAATTCTTCGGACCATCCAAACGCACTGTGGGATCTGGCGAGTTGATCGTCGGCGTCGAGCGCAATGTCTGCCGAAGCTGATGCACGTTGCAGCCAGGCCTCGTCGCGCGCATCGCCGGCATACTGCAGGCAATAGGCGATCGCGAGATCGGCTGCTGCCGCTGCATGATTCGGGCTTTGTTCCAGCAGGCCTTCCAACGCCGCGATGGCCTGGTCCAGATGGCCGGGTTGTTCAAAATCGACGAGCAGTGCTTCGGCGGCTTTCAGTTCCTGAAGCTGCCAATGATCACTCAGCGCGGTGATTGGCCAACGAATGGCAACAAGCCCAATCGGCACCAGCAGGAGTGCGAGCCATAACCATCGGGCAGAACGTTTGGGATGTGCCGTTGAAGGCACGGACGCGGGCGGCAATATGGACTCGGCGCTTCGCCGCCGCTCACCCAGCAAATCATCGATTCGGGCGGCGAGTGTGTCCATGCTGGACAGGCGTTCCTGCGGTTCACGCCGGCACAGTTGGTCCAGCAACGCCTGAATCCCCTGGGGAAGTGACGCCAGACCGTCCTGTGCACTCTGTTGACCATGCACGATGGCATGCGCCAGCAAACCACCTTCAAATGCCGCAAATGGACGTCGGCCGCCCAGCAGTTCACCAAGCACCATGCCGAGTGCATAGGCATCGCTGCCGGGATGGGGCGTCGCGCCGAGCAACAGTTCCGGCGCCATATAGGCGAGTGTTCCCGCACCCGGTTCCGAGTGCCCTGAGCGAACATTGCCGGGCTCGCCATTTTCCCGTGCCAAACCAAAATCGAGAATGCGAACCCGGCCTTCCTGGTCGACCATCAGGTTGGCGGGCTTGAGATCACCATGAACTCGCCCAAGACGATGTGCATAAGCCATGGCGCGCGCCACCTGCTGCACCAGCTGCAAGGCGCGTGCAACGGGCATGGGCCCAGACTGAAGCAATTCACTCAACGTGTGGCCGCGAACGAGCTCCATGACCAGCGCGACCTGATCGTCTTCATCGAACACCTCGAGGACATGCACGAACGCGCGATGATCGAGTCCGGCACACGCACGGGCTTCGGTCAACAGACGGTTCAGTGCTTCAGTGCCCGGACGATGCAAGACCTTCAACGCAACGGCGCGGTTCAGACGCATGTCCCAGGCTTCGTGGACCGTGCCGAAACCACCGGCGCCAATTCGACGCAACAGGCGAAAATGCCCGACACGACGAGAGTCGCTGGTCAGATCGGTGGCCAGTTCGTCGGTCAAGGTGTGTTCGAGTGTCATGGCCGCCATTCCGGAATTGATGCCGGATCAACGCACATACACGGTGTCGAATGAGGCCGAAAATTCCCGGCCAAGGCAGGTGCCAGCATGATCCGTGTTCCTCCAAGAACCCCGAGTGATCAGGGGCTTATGGTGCGCTCAGGCTCACTCGCTGGCAAGTGGTTGCCTCAATACGCTTCCGGACCCGCCCCCTCAGCGCGTCATGCCCGCGCATGGCCTCTCCAACCGTCATTCCCGCGAACA
>JBEIPT010000122.1:0-9458 GCA_040376895.1 Lysobacteraceae bacterium
CCCCCACCGGTGGCGGTCTTTGACCCCCGCGGGGGCCCGCGCGGGGGTTGGGGCTGTGGGGGGTGGCCGGCCCCCCTGGGTGGGGGCGCATTCCCCGCCGATAGGGTGCTCGCGACGACGTTCACTTGCGCGATATCCCTCTCCGATGAGGCGTTCAATCGCCGGATGTGCGCCCCTGAGCATTCATTCAGCATTTCGCCCGAATCGACCGGTTCCTGCCCGGTACACTGCCCCCAATCCAGCTTTCCCTATATCGGCAATGTGGTCGTCGAAAATCCTGCCTGTCCTGCTGTTTCTTTACCGATGGCTGCGCACACCCGCCCTGGTGGCGCTGGGCATGGCCGTGGGTTTTGGCGTGCCGTATTTCTGGCACATCGACCGTTTGGTCCAGGCCGGGTTCTCCAACCTCACCTATGAACTGCCGAGCCGCGTGTATGCGCGGCCCTTGCGGTTGGAGCGCGGGCAGCGGATCGACGCCGCCATGCTGAAGCTGGAACTCGCTGCGTCGCGTTATGCCGAAGCCGATCCGGTCACCGAACCGGGCACCTATGCCGAACGCGACCAGACCTTCGACATCGCCACACGCGAATTCGTCGACGGCGACGGCCGGCATCGCGCGGCGCGTTTGCAGGTTGTGCTGAACCGGGGCCGTGTCGCGCGCCTTGAGGAAATCGGCAGCAAGACCGCCCTCGAGTCGGCGCTGATCGATCCGGCTCGTATTGCCACTCTATATGGAAAGTCCCGCCAGGAACGTCGCCTCGTCAAACTCGACGAAGTCCCACCCCTGTTCCTGAAGACGCTGCTCGCTGTGGAAGACCAGAACTTCTACAACCACCATGGCGTCGATCCCAAGGGTTTGCTGCGCGCGTTGTGGGTGAACGCCAGCAATGGCGAGTTGAGCCAGGGCGGGTCCACGCTGACGCAGCAACTGGTCCGCAATCTGTTCCTGGATCGGCGCAAGAAACTCGCGCGCAAGCTCAATGAAATGGCAATCGCGCTGACAATCGAATACCGCTACGGCAAGGACAAGATCCTCGAGGCCTATCTCAACGAGGTTTACCTCGGCCAGATGGGCGCCCAGGCCGTTCATGGCATCGGCGCCGGCGCCGAGTTCTATTTCGGGCGTGACCTGAATGCGCTGAAGCCTCAGGAAATGGCCTTGCTGGTCGGCATCATCAAGGGTCCTTCTTCCTATGACCCCCGCCGCGAGCCGGTCGCCGCCATGAAACGGCGCAATCTGGTCCTGCTGGAAATGGCTCAGGCCGGACTGATCAGCAAACTCGATGCCGCCGCAATGCGCCGACAGGGTCTGGGGATCGTCGGTGGTGGCGCATTGCCGCAGAATCGTTACCCGGCTTTCATGGGGCTGGTGCGTGCACAATTGGCGAGTGACTTTGATGGTCGATCATTGGCCAGCGAGGGCTTGAGCATCTACACCACGCTCGCCCCGTCGACACAGAAATACGCTGAACGTGCGGTCTCCGAAAAGATCAAGACCCTCGCCAAGGACACGAGCGGACTGGAAGCGGCGATGGTCGTCACCCACGCGGCCACTGGCGGAGTCGAGGCCATGGTCGGCGGGCGCAATCCGGACGAGCCCGGATTCAATCGTGCGATGGACGCGGCCCGTCCGATCGGCTCGCTGGTCAAGCCATTCGTCTATCTGGTCGCCCTGGCGCAGCCCGATCGTTATTCCCTGATCACACCACTCGACGACACCGAATACGTGCTCAAACAACGTGGTGCCCCCGACTGGCGTCCGCGCAATTCCGACAACCTGGAACACGGCATCGTCAGCCTGATGGATTCGCTGGCGCGGTCATACAACATCGCGACCGTGCGTCTCGGCATGGAACTCGACGTCAACAAGGTCCGGCGTGTGCTGGAAGCGCTGATTCCCGGCGCCAAGGTTTCGCCGCACCCCAGCCTGTTGCTCGGTGCGACCGAACTGTCACCGCTGCAAGTGGCTCAGGCCTATCAGTACCTCGCCGCCGATGGCCATCTGGTGGCGCTCAATTCGGTCCGCGCGGTCATCGATCCGAGTGGCCGTCCTCTGACCCGCTATTCCAGCGACCAGAGTGCCGGTGACCTCGTCCAGGCATCGCGTCTGGTCACATTTGCGCTGCAGGAAGCCGGCCGCAGTGGTACTGCGTCGGCATTGATCGGGCTGGGACTGGGTGACCTCGAAGCAGCCGGCAAAACCGGCACCAGCGACGATCGCCGCGACTCCTGGTTCGCCGGCTACACGGGCTCACATCTGGCTGTGGTCTGGCTGGGGCGCGACAACAACGACAAGGCCGGCTTCTACGGTTCAACAGGTGCCATGCGCTTGTGGGCGGGCCTGTTCGAAAAACTGCCGACCGAGCCATTGCGGCTTGACCTCGGCCATGACCCGGCGGTGTACTGGGTGGATCCGGCCAGTCAACGGTTGACCCAGCCGGATTGTGAAGGCGCCAAACCCATTCCGTTCATCCGCGACTACCAACCGGTTGAACAGGCTGGTTGTGATGGGTTCGAATTCAGTGATTGGTGGCGGGAACGGTTCGGCCGGGAGCCGCAGGACGAGGATGAACATGGATAGTTTGCCAACGCGACTGCGGTTGCCGATTCTGATGCTGTTGCTCCTCGCCCTCGGCGCGTGCAAGACCATCGAACCACCCCCGCCTCCGCCACCACCACCCGAGCCGCCCAAACGCGACTGGCTGGGCGAAATTCGCACCGAAGCCGCGCAGGCCGACTTGCGTGGCGGCGCGTTTCCGTTGGCCGATGCCGATGTATTGTCGTTGCGCAAACGCGCCGAAAAGCTGGAGCGTGAACGCCAATTCGCCGAAGCGGAGCGCCTGCTCGCCGAGGCCCTCTCGCTGATGGCCGAAGACCCGGCGCTCTGGCAACAACGCGCCGAACTTGCGCTGGCACAACGTCAGTTCACCGAAGCCGAAGAACATGCTCGCAAAGCCGAGTCCCTTGGCATCGACTTTGGCGAGCTGTGCGTACGAATCCGCCTGACTCAGGCCGCCGCACGAGAAGAGGCTGCCGACATCACGACAGCACAAACCCTTCGCGAGAAAGCCAGAGCCTGTTTCCCGCCTGAACTGCCGCGGTTCTGAGGGCGATCGGCATGGAAGCGGAATCACGCACCCAGGCGGAAATTGCGCTCGACCACGATGGTGCATTGGCCGCAGCGATCGCCGGATTCCGTGTCCGCGAGGTGCAGATCGCGATGGCCCGCGCCATTGAAGACACTATCGAGAACCACTCCGAACTGGTCGTCGAAGCCGGCACCGGAACAGGAAAGACCTTTGCGTATCTGGTCCCGGCGTTGCAGTCGGGCGTCAAGGTGATTGTGTCGACCGGCACCAAGGCGCTGCAGGACCAGCTGTTCCACCGAGACTTGCCGCGTGTGCGCAAGGCGCTGGGCAGTCGGGCCAAACTTGCGCTACTGAAGGGCCGGGCCAACTACCTGTGTCGCGACCGCCTCGACAAGACCCGCAAGGAAGGCAACCTGCACAGTCGCGTGCAGGTCGCGGAACTGATGCGTATCCATTCGTGGGCAGGCCGATCCGTCAGCGGCGACATCGCCGAGATGGATACCGTGCCGGAAGATTCACCGATCTGGCCGCGCGTCACGTCAACCAGCGAAAACTGCCTGGGCGGCGATTGCCCGCAGTTCAACGAGTGTTTTGTCGTGCGTGCGCGTCGCGCCGCGCAGGAAGCCGACCTCGTGGTCGTCAACCATCACCTGCTCTTTGCCGATCTGGCGATCCGACGTGAAGGCTTCGGCGAAATCCTGCCGGGTGCCAACGTGTTCATCATCGATGAAGCGCACCAGATCCCGGAACTGGCCGGCCAGTTCTTCGGCGAAAGTGTGTCGACACGACAACTCGCCGACCTGCGTCTGGATGCCGAACGCGAAGCCGCAGCCGTCGCCGGCACACAGGCTGCACTCAAACTTTCGGGCGCCAATCTCGACCTGGCCTGCCGTGACTTGCGCCTGGCGCTGCACGGTCAGAACGCGCGTGCAGCCTGGGCGACCGTGGCGCATCGGGAAGACGTCCGTCGGGCACTCGACGACATACGTCATCACCTGAGTGAACTGCACCAGCAACTGGCTTCGCTCGCCGAAGCAAGCCCAGGGCTTGAGAGCTGCCGCGATCGCGCCGAACTGCTGGGCAATCGGCTCGACCTCACCGAAACACTCGACGACCGCGACCACATCGTCTGGTACGAACTGAGCGAGCGCAGTGTCAGCATCACCTCGACACCACTCGACGTGGCCAAACCTCTGAGCGAGTTCCGGCAACGACTGAAGGCGGCATGGGTGTTCACGTCGGCCACACTCAGTGTCGGCAAACGTTTCGATCACTTCACGCGTGCAATCGGCCTGTGGGACCCTGAAACGCTGCTGTTGCCGAGCCCGTTCGATTATCCGCGGCAAGCATTGATGTACCTGCCGCCCAGCCTGCCGGCACCGAACTCGTTCGAACACACGAGTGCGCTGATTGAAGCGGTACGGCCGGTCCTGGCGGCCTCGGGTGGGCGCGCCTTCCTGTTGTTCACGTCGCACCGTGCGCTCAAGCGAGCAGCCGAGTTGCTCGTCGACTTGCCATTCCCGCTGTTCGTGCAAGGCACCGCCACGCGCACCAGTCTGCCCGAACAGTTCCGCCAGTCGGGGAACGGCGTGTTGTTGGGCGCGGCCAGTTTCTGGGAAGGTGTGGATGTCCAGGGTGATGCGCTGTCGGTAGTCGTGATCGACAAACTGCCGTTCGCGCCGCCCGACGACCCGGTCCTCGATGCCCGCATCCAGCGCTGCAAGGATGAAGGCGGCAATCCGTTCGGCGACATCCAGATACCGAATGCGGCGATTGCGATGAAACAGGGCGCGGGCCGTCTGATCCGCGACGCCAGTGATCGCGGTGTGCTGGTACTCGGTGATCCACGCCTCACCGCCTCGGGTTACGGCCGCATTTTCCTGAACAGCCTGCCGCCGATGCGGCAGACCCGGTCATTGGCTGATGTCCAGGCGTTCTTTGCAAGCCACACGCCGGTCATCGAGAATGAGTCGGATGACTGACCTCGATTCCATCCTGAAGCCGCTGCGTGAAACCGGCTTCCATTTTCTGCCTGCAGCCCGTTTCCAGCAGCTGATCTCGGCCACGACTGAAGAAGTGCAGAACTTGCGCGCCGCGTGGCAAGACATGCCGCTCGATACCTATATGGCGGATGCCGGTCGTTATCGACGGCGCCGTTATGCCGTGATGAATGCGCGCACGCTCAACGATCTCGTGATCGAACCGGAACAGCCGCATTTCCAGACTCTGAACTACAACCGACTCAACGGCGGCATCGAGCGCTGGTTCGCGCCGATCGCACCGTCAACGCTCCATTCGCGTGTCTTCCAGTCCGTGCTGGGTTTTGCGCTGGACCTGCTGACCCAACTCGCCGGCCAGCATCACTGGCATGTCGAGGCCCATCAGTTCCGCATCGAGGCGGGCCCCGACCTGCCCGGGCAACCCACACCCGAAGGCGTGCACCGCGATGGCGTCGACTTCGTGCTGGTGATGCTGGTTGACCGACAGAACATCGAGCGCGGCACCACCACGGTCCATGCTACCGACGGCAGACAGCTCGATGCGTTCACGTTGACCGAGACGTTCGATCTGGCGTTGCTCGACGACCACCGCTGCCTTCATGGGGTGACGCCGGTCCTGCCGAAAGACACGCAGGCTCCGGCATGGCGGGATGTGCTGGTTCTGACGTTCCGGGCAATGGTCTAACGATCGACTTCAACGCGATTTCGTCCGCCCGCTTTGGCACGATACAGCGCTACATCGGCGCGAGCCAGGCCACGATCGATCGATGGGTCATCGGATCGGACAGTACTGACACCGAATGAAGCAGTGATGGTCAATTCACGTCCCGGCAGAACCAGCGGCGACCCGTCCAACCGTTCGCGCAGTGATTCAGCCAATGCCGCGGCCTCATCGACATCGGCACCGGGCAACACACACAGGAACTCTTCGCCACCGAACCGGCCTGCCACGCCCGGGGCACGCACTTCGCCGCGCAGCAGAGCGGCAATGTGCACCAGTGCCCGATCCCCCATTTCGTGGCCATGGGTATCGTTGATCGACTTGAATCGGTCGATGTCGAACAGGATCAAGCTCATCCGGCCGCCGCCTGCAACTTGAGCCATACCCTGCTGTGCAGCAAAAGTCAGCGCACGCCGATTCGGCAGGCCGGTCAACTCGTCGGTCACTGCTGCTCGCTGAAGGCGAATTCGGGAACGTTCGGACGCCATCATCAGGAATGCCGTGGTCCCGACAACCGGAAACACCGCACCCGCCAGTCCACCCAGAACGTTGATCCATCCCGGCGCAAGCGGCGAAGGCACGTCCGTGAAGGGTGCGGTGACGGCGCGCATGGCCATGACGATCCCACAGGCCAACAACACGCCCGTCATCATGCGACCCGACACCTCAAGTTCCAGACTGCGACGCCGGTATACCCAGACTGCCGCAGTAATCATGTGGGTGGCCATGATCCCGGAAGCGAGAATCACCCGCGCCCGATAGACCGGATACCAGGTCACGAAGATCAACAACGCGATCACTCCGACCGCGACCAGCAGGTAGGGCCATGCCGGCATCGCCAATCCAAAGAATCGGCGCAGTCCGTGCGCATAGAGCACGGTGCCCATCATCGCCAGCGTGTTGCCGACCATCACCGATGGCACCAAAGGAACTTCACCACGAAATGCGAAGAACACCCCCGCCAGTGCGAGCATCAAAGTACCGATTCGCCAAAGTACGGCCGCGGGTTGCACATCCGGCGCCAAACCTCGATGCATCAACCCCAACACCCCGCCGGTCAACAAACTCAGCAGCGACAAGGTCAGGTAAATGGATTGAGGGTGCATATCCACGAATTTCATGGCTCGAGGGCGCGTTTGGGTAGCCCGATTGTGTCACGGGCCAGCGGCAATTGTGTTCATGCACTCGGCGGCTGAAGGCGGCAGAACTTGCCGCGACACCCCGTATCCGCAAGACTGACCGCAAACCCGGGAACCGCATCATGAAATGGACCAGTCCTTTGTTCGCTTGCGCGGCGCTTTGCTCGGCCACGTTGTATTGGGCGACCTCACCTGAATCGTCGTCCGACCGGGTTTCATTTCCGGCGCCCACCGAAGGCCCAGGTGAATGGGGCGACGATTTCTCCAGTCGCCGCAAGGCCTGGATCGACCAGTTGCACCGTGCTGCGCCGGATGTCGACTGGCGGAGCATGGACGGCGAAGCGCGCACCGCGCGGATCGAGCGCCGCCAGGAATTGCGCAAGCAATTGATGGCCGCAGGTGTCGCGCAGTCCGAGTGGTCGCGCACGGTTCTGCCGGGCGCACTGGCCGGCAACTGGGTCGAACGCGGCAGCAGGACTCAATCGGGGCGCGTCATCTCTGCCGAGTTCGACAGCGCGAACAACCGCATCACGGCGCTCGCTCATGGCGGACAGGTCTGGCGCGCCGATCGGGGCACGCTGAACTGGACCAGTCCGAACGACACCGTGATGTTCCGACCGAACGGCAACGTCGGCACGTTGCTCCGGCTCACGAATCCCGAACGTTTGCTGGTGGTGGGTGATGAACCCACCCGATTGGCGTTCTCCAATGATGCGGGCATGACCTATACCGACTCGACCGGCGGAAACCCGGGTGGCGGCTGGTATGCCACCGGTCTGGCAGCGCGTGATGCCGCGGGCACCGAGGTGTATTTCCTGCGGACGTACTTCGACAGTGCGTTGAGCGATTGGCGCACGAAGTTGTTCGCCTCCACCGATCGCGGAGCCAGCTTCACGGATCGAGGCTTTGTCGGCAATCGTGATCAGGTCGCGATTTTTTCGCCCCGCGACACGTCGACGACCATGTATCTGCTGAACGGCACCCAGTTGTCGACCGTCACACCCGGCACCCATGCGCTGGTGGCACGCTCGACCGTGCCGCATGTCGGCACAGCGAATGTGGTCACACTCAGTGGCGGCCGCAACAGCACGTCCGGGCAGGATTTCCTCTACGCGTTCTACTCCCGTTCGGGCGGCACCGATGTCTATCGTTCGCTGGATGGCGGTTTGACCTGGACTGCACGGACGCCCGCACCCACCGAAATGTTCGGCAATTTTTCCGCGGAAGCGTCTCCGCAGTTCCAGAACAATGCCTATGTGGGCGGAGTGAATCTGTATCGCACCACCAACGGCGGACAGAGCTGGGAGCTCGTCAACGATTGGGGCGCCTATTACGGCAATCCGGCCAGCCAACTGCATGCCGACATTCCGAACATCGACGTGTTCAGCAATGGTGCTGCCGACCGCATCCTCATCAGCACGGATGGCGGCTTGTATGAGTCGAACGACAATCTGCTGACCGTCACCAACCTGTCCCTATCGGGCCTCAATATCTCCCAGTACTACGGCTCGTACACGCAACGCAGTGGTTCGCGGCACATCCTCGTCGGCGCTCAGGATCAGGGGCTCCAGAAGGTCATCGCGCCGACGGCAGGAGTCAATGATTTCATCCAGACCTACAGCGGCGACTATGCGCACCTGACGTCGGGCAACGGTGGCGTCAGCACCTGGATGGTCTACCCGGGATTCGCAATGCTCGAAACCACACCAGCCGCGCCCAACACAAACGGTCTCCGTTTCTGGGACTTTGCGGCACAGGGCTTCACCGGCTGGTTTTTCCTGGCGCCGATCGCTGCCGATCCGACCAATGGCAATCGCGCCATTCTGGCGGGTGGCCGGATCGGTGGCGGCACCAGCAATCGAGTGGTCGAATTGAACTACAACGGCACCAGCATCAACGGCACGCAAGACAGCTTCGACTTCGTCAACTCCGTGACGGCAGTGGCGTTCTCAGGTGACGGCAACACCCGCTACGCCATGAGCACGGCACAGGATTTCTTCCGGAAATCCGGCGCCGGCAGCTGGAGCAAAGTCACCAACTCGGGCTTGCCGGGCAATCACTTTTTCCATGGCAACGACATTGTCGTTCACCCCACGGTGCCCGGCACCATCTACGTGGCGGGATCCGGATACTCGAATCCCGGCGTGTTCCGATCGACCACAAATGGCAGCAGCTTCGCTGCCTTTTCGACCGGCTTGCCCAGCACCATGATCTACGACCTCGCCATTTCGGCCGACGGCCAGCACTTGTTTGCGGCGACCGAACTGGGTCCGTATTACTACGACACCGCAACTTCTTCATGGTTGGATCTCGCCGGTGCGACTGCGCCGGAGCAGGTCTATTGGGATGTGGATTTTGTCGACAGCGAGAACACGGCGCGCTTTTCGACCTATGGCCGGGGCATCTGGGATTTTGCGGTGGACGACGGCAGCCTGCTGTTCAGGAACAGCTTCGAGTAGGCCCAGCCTCGTGCCGGGACATGCCCTGACTGCCGAAATGTGTCACTCAG
>JBEIPT010000563.1:0-2063 GCA_040376895.1 Lysobacteraceae bacterium
CATGTTGACGGTCTTGCCGACACCGGCGCCACCGAACAGACCGACCTTGCCACCTTTTGCGAAAGGCGCAATCAAGTCGATGACCTTGATGCCGGTTTCCAGCAGTTCGGTGGCAGCGGCCTGTTCTTCATAGGTCGGTGCCGAACGGTGGATTTCCCAATGGTCCGAAGCCTTGACTTCACCGGCTTCGTCGATCGGGCGACCGAGCACGTCCATGATGCGACCGAGCGTGCCGGTACCGACTGGCACCGAGATGCCCTTGCCGGTGTTGGCAGCGATGAGACCGCGCTTCAGGCCGTCGGTGGAACCGAGCGCAATCGTGCGCACGACGCCATCACCGAGCTGCTGCTGGACTTCCAGCGTGATCTCGGTGTTTTCGACCTTGAGCGCGTCATACACGCGCGGCACGTGTTCGCGCGGGAACTCGACGTCGACGACGGCGCCGATGATCTGAACGACTTGACCTTTCATGAAACTCTCCTGGATTCGAATTCTTTAGACCGCGGCCGCGCCGCCGACGATTTCCGAGATCTCTTGCGTGATCGCGGCCTGTCGGGCCTTGTTGTAGACGAGCTGCAGCGTACCGATCAGCTTGGTGGCGTTGTCGCTGGCCGACTTCATGGCGACCATTCGCGCCGCGTGTTCGGAAGCGAGGTTCTCGAGCACCGCCTGGTAAACCAGCGACTCCACGTAACGGACCATCACCTGGTCCAGCACCGTCGGGGCATCGGGTTCGTACAGGTAGTCCCAGTCGTGACTGGTTTCCAGCGACTCCGATTCCGGCAGCGGCAGCAACTGATCGGTGCGCGCCTTCTGCGTCATCGTGTTGATGAAGTCGTTGTAGACCAGGAACACGCGGTCGAGCTTGCCTTCGGTGAAGCCATCGAGCATGACCTTGATGACGCCGATCAGCTGCGCCACTTCAGGTTTTTCGCCCATGTGCGTGACCGAGCCGACCAGATTGACCTTGAGTCGACGGAAGAACACGCTGGCCTTCTGGCCGATCGCGACGATATCCACCTCGACACCGTTTTTCTGGTGTTCGCGGATTTCACCGAGCAACCGACGGAACAGGTTGGTGTTCAGGCCGCCGCACAGACCGCGATCGGTCGACACGACGACATAACCCACCCGCTTGACCGTGTCTCGCGCTGCCATGAACGGATGCACGTAATCGGCGTTCGCCTTGGCGACGTGACCGATGACCTGGCGCATCAGTCGCGCATAGGGACGCGACTGCTTCATCTTTTCCTGGGCGCGGCGGATCTTGCTTGCCGAAACCATTTCAAGCGCGCGCGTCACCTTGCGGGTGTTCTGCACACTCTTGATCTTGGTCCGGATTTCTTTGGTGCCTGCCATTGTTAGCTCCTTGTGCCGAGGTCCGCTTGGTGTTCAGCCGCGCGGACCCAGGGCCTTGGCGATTACCAGGTACCGGTCTTCTTGAACTCGACGATGGCGCCCTTGAAGGTGCCTTCGATGTCGTTGTTCCAGTCGCCCGAAATCACCAGGTCGCTCATCAGCTTGCCGTGGTTCTGGTGCATGAACTGCAGCAGGCCACGCTCGAAGGCGAGGATCTTGTTCAGCGGCACGTCGTCCAGGTGGCCTTCGTTCGCGGCGTAGATCACGAGCGACATTTCCGAGATCGACATCGGCGCGTACTGCTTCTGCTTCATCAGCTCGGTGACGCGTTGACCGCGCTCAAGCTGCTTGCGGGTCGACTCGTCGAGGTCGGAAGCGAACTGCGAGAACGCAGCCAGCTCGCGGTACTGAGCGAGCGCCAGCTTGACGCCGCCGGAGAGCTTCTTGACGATCTTGGTCTGGGCAGCACCACCGACGCGCGACACCGAGATACCCGGGTTCACGGCAGGACGGATACCGGCGTTGAACAGGTCGGTTTCCAGGAAGATCTGGCCGTCGGTGATCGAGATCACGTTGGTCGGCACGAAGGCGGTGACGTCGCCTGCCTGGGTCTCGATGACGGGGAGCGCGGTAAGCGACCCAGTCTTGCCCTTCACCGCACCCTTGGTGAACTTCTCCACGTAGTCTTCGTTCACGCGGGCGGC
>JBEIPT010000571.1:0-1949 GCA_040376895.1 Lysobacteraceae bacterium
CGACAGCAGCAGCCAGCGGCACAGTTGCTGATGGATCGAATGATGCCGATTGCAGACTGCGGTCTGGGAGACCTGCGTGATCAGAGCCTGTGTGTAGCGCAACATCAACAGTAGCAATTGGCCGTGACGATTGAATTCATCCTTCACCCGGCTTCGCGGCAATCGATAAGCGTGGCCTGCGCTCTGGACCAGTGATCTGCTGGGCGTGCTTTCCCCACCCAGGAACAGGGTGATGCCGAGGAGTCCCTCGTTGCCGACGACCGAGATCGCGGTGGAAGTGCCGTTTTCCATCAGATACTGCATCGACACGATGGAATCGGTAGGGAAATACACATGGCGCATCGGGCGCCGCGATTCATAGAGCACGGCGCGGAGCGGCAAGGGCACCAGTTCGAGGTGGCTGAACAGACGGCTTTGTACATCTGGCGCCAAGGCTGCCAAGAGGTGATTGTGTTGCGGTTGAGGCTTGGGGGGCATGACGTCGTTCGATGCATGGGGGGCGTGAGGTATGGGATACGAATGGTTGAACTACCCATTCAACATCGTGTGCGCCAATCATGGTCCGCGCCATGGAACTGACTTGATCTGCAAAGTCGCCGAGCCGTTCTGTGCTCGTGGAAACTTGAGTACTCGAGACTCGAGGTCTGCCCTGATCCGGGGATTGTGCCGCTTTGCCGGACCAGCTTGACAGCATTCGGACTCCATTTGGGTGCTGGATTCAACCGAGTCATCCGATCGGCTGAACTTTGCTTCCGGAGTTCGAAGACGAGTTCGCGGTATTGCTTCCCGAACACGGGCAGCTCAGGGCATGCTCAGTCACCTATGTTCCGAAGATGTTTCGTCATGAACACACTATTCGGGTCGGCGACATAGTCGCCGAACGGCGTGCAGAATTCGAAGCCGAAACTCTCATACAGACGGTGGGCAGGCGCGAATGCGGCCATCGCGCCGGTTTCCAGGCTCACTTGCCGGTAGTTTCTGGCTGTCGCTTCGGCCAGGATGTGCGCCAGCAATGCACGACCGGCGCCGCGACGACGGACCGCATCGGGTGTGCGCATCGACTTGATCTCGCCGTGCTGGGCATCAAGTTCCTTCAGTGCACCACATCCGAGCAGCGTGTTGCCGTCCCATGCAGACCAGAACGTGATGTCGGGTTGCCGCAGTTTGTCGAGATCCAGTGCATGCACACTTTCCGGAGGTGATATCTCGCGCATGCTCTGGAGGTGTTCGTTGAGCAATGCATGGATTTGCGGGCGGGTGAGGTCGTCGAGTTCGATGTTCATGGGTTTGGGTCGGTTGGCTGGTGCTTGTGTTGCCCGGTGGTGAGCGCGGCGAAGCCCAGCTCAAGTGCTTCGTTGGTTTAAATCGGAGCGCCAGGGGGAATACGCGGCAGCGGGCGGAGCGTTACCGATGCAGGATCGGACAGGTACCGCTTGAGCCAGTCGCCGGCTTGTCGCGACGCGCCATCCCGCGTGTCGGCCAGACGCTCGGCGAGATTGCCGAGTAAACCGCGCCACTGTGCCTGGGCGTCGGCATGGAGTTGTCCGCTTTCGGCCAGCTGCACGGCAGCATCGAGCAGGGTCCAGTTTCGGGCGCGCGCAATCGCGGCGTCTTCATCTGCTTCATGGCGTTCGGCCCATGGCTCGACGAGCAGTTTCTGGAACACGTCAGCGAGCCCTGGTTGCGCTGGATTCTGCGCACGCTGCCAATACACGCGGTTGAGTCGCGCGGCATCGAATGCGTGCAGGCTCACTACAGCGGTCGCCACTCGTGTCGCCTCCACAGGATCGAACAAGGGGGCCATCCGTGTGTCGATGTGTTCCGGTGAGCGCTGGTATTCGGTCGCGGGTGGCACCAGCATGGGTTCGATGGCATCCGGAATCCGCAAGACATCCAGCGTCAGCAGGCCAGCCAACGCCGACACCGCGGCATGTTGCCGTTCAGCGGCA
>JBEIPT010000298.1:0-4849 GCA_040376895.1 Lysobacteraceae bacterium
GGCTGGCGTGGCACCAGGACCCGCGCCAACTCCAGAACACCGGCACAGCCGGAAGCATTGTCTTCGGCACCGGGCGTTGCGGTCGTACTGTTGGCATTGGCATTACGAGAATCGTAGTGGGCCCCAACAATGATCCATTCGTCGGGTGTGACGGTTCCGGTCCACATGCCCAACACGTTCTGGCGCGTGATTGAACCTCCCGGACTGTTCATCGTGAAGTTCGGCGTGGTGACCACGAGGCCCTCAGCCTGCATTCGTCCGGCAATCCAGTCACGCGCGGCAAAGAGGCCGGTCGTGGCAAAACTCGACCGGTCGTAACCGGCGAGCGTTGTGACATCGCCGAACCAGCGTGCCGGATCGACAGCATCCACAACTTGCTGGATCTGCGGATCGGCGGCCCCTCTGACCCGTTCATCCAAACGATACTGCCGGGCCAACACCACATTGCGCTTGAACGGGCGGATCGTCAGATGGGCATCGGTCTTGGGCAGTGCAGTATCCGGATCGACCTCACGAAGTTGCCACCGACCGCTGCTGGCAAGTTCACGGCCAACTTCAATTGGCTCGGCGCAGCCGCGGCCGGCCATGACCAGGTTTGCCTCATCGATGCCGTCGAACGATCGCAACATCGGCAATCCGGACTGACTGTGCAGTCGAGCCTGCGGCCCGGCAACCACCAGCTCGTCGCCCATCTCGAGCCACCAGCCCGATCGGGCCGCGCCAATCTTGGCCTGCTCGACCTGGTCGGACCGCGCGTTGGCGATGTCGAGGACGACAACCGGCTCGGATGAGGCGATCGCTGCCAGCAGCAGCAAGTCGGAAATCAGCAAGGAATGCGCTCCAGAAAGCCGGTTGCGGGGGAATCGACGTAATCTTGTCAAACATTGCCATAGTATCCGACCGCCAATCGGGCGCAGAGGTCGGTCGTTGCGCCCCATATCAATGTCGGCGGATCCCTGTTCGACCTGCCGTGTTTTGTCCGCCGTGTCGCCGTACCGGCTTTATCGATTGCTTGAGGCTCGAATGCGCCAATTTTCGTTGATTCAAACCTGTATCGCTCTCGCTTGCGGACTGTTTAGCCTGTCCGTGAACGCCAGCGAATCCTACTGGCGGGACATCCAGAGTTCCGGGATCTCCGCTCGCGGAGAACGCTGGGTCCAGCCTGCCGAAGCACGTACCGTCTCGCTGGACGTCGGCACGCTCCAGGCGTTTCTCGGTGATGTCCCGGGCGAAGGCAGCGTGCCGGTTCGGCAAAGCCCCGCCGTGTTGTCGTTGCCGATGCCGAATGGCCAATACGCGCGCTTTGCGCTTGTCCGGTCGTCGGTCATGGAGCCCGCACTGTCCGGCAAGTTTCCGGAGATCAAGACGTTCATCGGTCAAGGGCTCGACGACGCAACGGCCAGCTTGCGACTGGATGTCAACCCGAAGGGATTACACGCCCAGGTCTTGTCCGCCAATGGCGAGTTCTACATTGATCCCTACCAAGTGAATGACAACCGACATCATGTTGTCTATTCCCGACGCGGGTTCGGCAATTCCGGCAAGGATTACCGCTGCGGCACCGATGGCGCCGATCTGGATCAGGTGAATCTGTTGCGCCAGGAATTGGCTGGCAGTGGTGTGGTACCGAACAACCCGGCTGGTGCTTCATTGCGCACGTATCGCGTGGCCATCGTTGCGACCTCTTCCTATACCAACGCGTTTGGCGGCTCGGTGGCCGACGGGCTGGCCGGACTGACCACGCTGGTCAATCGCCTGAATGGCGTCTACGAGCGCGAGTTCGCGCTTCGACTCATTCTGGTCGCGAACAACGACCAGATCGTCTATACGGACGCGAACGTCGGTCCGATCGGTACATCGCCGTCAGGGCCCGATCCGATCATCCAGACCACGATCGATACCGTGATCGGAACCGCGAACTATGACCTCGGTCATGCCGTCGGTGGTGCCGGCGGCGGCGGCGCCATCACGCCGCTCGGCAACGTTTGCGGCACATCGAAGGCGCGCGGCTTTACATCATTGAACCCACCGCGTGGCGATATCTTCGATATCGACTTCGTCGCGCATGAACTGGGTCATCAACTGGGTGGCAGCCATACCTGGAACGGTTGTGGTGGCGGCGGGCAGTGGACAGCAACCTCCGCGATGGAACCCGGCAGCGGCACCACGATCATGGCGTATGCAGGCATCTGTCCCGACAACCTGTTGCCGAACAGCGACGCCTACTTCCATGCGCGCAGTTTCACGCAGATCTGGCAGATCCTGAACAATGGCGGTCCCGGTAACGGCAACACGGTGTGCGGTTCGGTCGCACCTACCGGCAACGACCCGCCGAATGTGACCGCTCCGGCAAACATGACGATTCCGGAACGTACGCCGTTCCAGTTGACCGCCATCGGCAGCGATCCGAATGGCGGCGACATCGTGACGTACAACTGGGAACAGGTGGATACCGGTGCGCAAGGATCGCCAAGCAGCACCGGGGACAACGGCACCGCACCGCTGTTCCGATCGTTCCCGGCGTCGACGTCGGCAACGCGAATCTTCCCATCGCTGCAGTACATCCTCGACAACCAGAACCAACCACCGGCGACGATCACGCTGCCGCCCGCGGCTGGCACGTACTTGCCCGCTGAAATCCTGCCGAACCCGGCCACCGGCACTCGCCAGATGAATTTCCGCGTGACGGCCCGTGACGGCCGGGCCGGTGGTGGTGGCTTGCGGCATTCGGCCAATGTGGTTGTGACGGCTGTGGCCGACGCCGGCCCGTTCCTGATCGGCAACGTGACCGGAACCCAATCGGGAGGCGGCACGCTGGGTGTCACGTGGGCCGTGGCTGGAACCAATCTGGCGCCGATCAACACGACTTCGGTGAACCTGCTGGTGTCACTGGACGGCGGCTACTCGTTTACCGGCGTGCTTGGCCCGACGCCGAACGACGGTGCAGAAACCATCACGCTGCCGAATGTCGACACAAGCCGCGCGCGCATCATGGTGCAAGCCGCCAACGGTACCGGCATCGCGCCGGCCAACACGTACTTCGACATCACCGACAGCAATTTTGCGATCTCTGCCGGCGGAACGCCGATTACGATCGCGGTGTCCACTTCGCCCGCCAACGTAATCGCGTTGCAGCAGGGTTCGCCTGCCGGACCCACGCGCGATATAGCCACGATTGCCGGCGGCGTAGCGCCGTTCACCGTCTTGGCGGATACCTATCCGGAGAACGCCGAAATCAACATCCAGAACGTGCAAGTCACGGGCAACACGATCTCGGCCACGGCTACCGCCAGTTGCCTGATCGCTGCACCGAACTTGCCCAGCTTTCGAACCTATCCGGCGATCATTCAGGTCGTCGACGCCGGTGGCCGCGCAGCCTCGGCGGTGTTCCCGATCAATGTGTCGAACAACAGCATCCCGACGCTTGGAACCTATGCAAACGTAACACTCGCACCGGGCGCGTCGAATACCCAGAACCCGACCGCTGCGCCTGCGGATGCCAACTTCAACCAGGTGTCCGTAACGGTCAGTCCGACCGTGCTTCCCGGCGGCGGGACGGTCACGGTGGCTCCGAACGGTGAAGTGGTGGTCACGACAACGGGATCGACCACATTGGGCAATCATGTGATCACGGTTTCGGTCAGCGACACCTGTGGTGCTCGCACGTCGAAATCGTTCACGGTCTCAGTGGTTGACCCAAATCCGTCGTTGAACTTCGGTCTCGCGACGGTCACGAGTGACAACGGCATCATTGAGCCGCAGGAGTGCAACACACTGGATGTCGCGATTGGCAACATCGGCGGCAGCACTGCCGACGTCGTCAGCGCCGTACTCAGCAGTTCGACGCCCGGTGTCACCGTGGTGCAAGCGACTTCGGGATATCCGCCGATTCCATCCGGCGAAAGTCGCACGAACAATACTGATTATGAGGTCGGGACGGACGGAACAGTCGCCTGTGGTAGCACTGCTTCGTTCACTCATACCGTGACGTTCCAGGGCGCTGGCACGCCAACAGTCCTGAACTTCAGTCTTCCGGTTGGACAACCTGCCGCAGCCAACTACACCTTCGCGAGCGAGTCTGGCGCTTCTGCACCCGTTGGCGCCACGCTGGTCGCCGGCAGCCAGGATGATGATGCGATTGTGCCCGTGACCCTGCCGGCAAGTTTCGGCTTTTCGATCTACGGCACACCGGTGACACAACTCCGTGCCGACACCAACGGTGTACTGATCTTCAATGCAGGAACAGCCACGTCGACCGCCAGCAATGGTGCTCTGCCCGTCAGCGCCTATTCGGCACCGGCTCTGTTCGCACTCTGGGACGATCTTGACCTGAGCACGAACGTTGCCTCCGGCGGTGGCATCTATACGCAGGTCAACGGAACCGCGCCAAACCGCACGTTCGATATTGAATGGCGTGCGGTTCGTTGGCAGAACGGCGCCGCGACGCCGGTGACACCCACCATGGTCTTCACGGTTCGGTTGCACGAAACAACCCATCGAATCGAACTGTTCTACGCGACGGTCACGGGTAATGGTGGTGGTGGCTCGGGGGCTTCGGCCACGATTGGTGTGCAGGGTGCCGGAACCGGTTCCGTGTTCACCTTGTTCTCCAACGGCGCCGCATCGGTTTCGATCGGCAGCAAGCTCACAGCGACGCGTGCGCCGGCAATCTGCACGGTCGGCCCAGGCACATGCGGAACGCTTCCGAACAACGTGTTTGCAGACGGCTTCGAGTGATGAACCGCAGCCGCGCATGAGGCAAAACCGAGGGGGCGCGTCAGCGCCCCCTTTTTTTCGCGTGGATGGAACACCGAGCTTGGTGCCTCATCGATTCGCTGCTCGGGGCCCA
>JBEIPT010000602.1:0-1739 GCA_040376895.1 Lysobacteraceae bacterium
CGAGCAGTATCGTGAGGCCTGGGCTGCAGCACCGTACCCGCCTACGTTCGTCACCACGGACGCGGTCGTTGTCCATTCCGGGCATGTGCTGTTGGTACGTCGACGCGCCGAACCCGGAAAAGGCCTGTGGGCCTTGCCTGGTGGCTTTGTCGGGCAGCACGAAGGTCTTCTGGATGCCTGCCTGCGCGAACTCCGCGAGGAGACTCGGCTCAAGCTGCCCGTGCCGGTGTTGCGTGGGTCCTTACGCAACAGTCATGTCTTCGATCATCCCGAACGCAGCGCACGCGGACGCACCATTACGCACGCGTTCCATTTCGACTTCCCAACCGGTGAATTGCCGGTCGTACGAGGTGGTGATGATGCCGACAAGGCGCGCTGGATCGCGGTCAGCGAAGCACTAGAAATGGGGCCGCAACTGTTCGAAGACCACTTGCACATTCTTGAGTATTTCCTCGGCCGCAGTTGAGGCACGAGGACACCTCCGGCGGACAGACCGCCGGTTCAACCAGACGAGAAGGAGCTTCCGTCATGAACTACCTTGATAACCCGATCCTCAACACCGACAGCTACAAGGCCAGTCACTGGCTGCAATATCCGCCAGAAACATCGGCAACGTTCTTTTATGTCGAGAGCCGCGGCGGCGTTTACGACCGGACCTTGTTCTTCGATCTGCAGGCTCTTCTGAAACAGTACTTCAGCCGCCCGATCACGCACGCCGATGTCGACGAAGCCGCCGCCTTGTTCGCGGCCCACGGCGAGCCGTTCAATGAGTCCGGCTGGCGGGATATCGTCGATCGTCTGGGCGGACGACTGCCGATGCGCATACGCGCAGTACCCGAGGGCAGTGTGGTGCCAACACATCAATGCCTGGTGACGATCGAAAGCACCGACGATCAAGCGTTCTGGGTTCCGAGTTACTTCGAGACCCTGTTGCTGCGCCTCTGGTACCCGGTGACGGTGGCGACCATCAGTTGGCAGGTCAAACAGACGATCCGCCAGTTCCTGGAGCGGACCAGCGATGATCCGGTCGGCCAGTTGCCGTTCAAGTTGCATGACTTCGGCGCACGGGGCGTTTCGAGTACCGAGTCGGCTGCGATCGGTGGCATGTCGCATCTGGTCAACTTCCTCGGGACGGATACCGTGTCCGGGTTGTTGGCAACACGCCGGTTCTACGATGAACCGATGGCCGGCTTCTCGATCCCGGCGGCGGAGCACAGCACGATCACCTCGTGGGGCCGCGATCGTGAAGTGGACGCGTACCGGAACATGTTGCGCCAGTTCGCGAAGCCGGGGCATCTGGTTGCGGTGGTGTCCGACAGCTACGATATCTTCCACGCTGTGCGCGAACATTGGGGCAAGACACTCCGCGAGGAGGTTGTTGCCAGTGGTGCAACGCTGGTGGTGCGACCGGATTCCGGAGAGCCCGTCGACGTGGTGCACCAGTGCCTGGTGTTGCTGGATGAGGCGTTTGGTCATACCCGCAACAGCAAGGGTTTCAAGGTGCTGAACCATGTCCGGGTGATCCAGGGCGACGGCGTCAATCCGACCAGCATTCGCGCGATCCTCGAGCGCATCACCAGCGCCGGTTATGCCACCGACAATCTTGCGTTCGGTATGGGCGGTGCGTTGCTGCAGCAAATGAATCGCGATACGCAGAAGTTCGCGTTGAAGTGCTCGGCCGCGCAGGTCAGCGGGCAATGGATCGATGTCTACAAGGATCCGGTGACCGACAAGGGTAA
>JBEIPT010000619.1:0-1578 GCA_040376895.1 Lysobacteraceae bacterium
CCGCGGGCGTCTCGATGGACACGTTTGCCTTTGTCGAGCAACGGGCTGCCGGACAGCGGCACATGCACCGGCAATCGGCCGCCATGTCGACTCAATGGGCTCAGCACGGGATCCAGTGGCGCTGCCGTGGTTCCAGCTTGATCGCCGGGCTGGTTGAACGCGACGCTGCCCGGGTCACCAATCAGATTGTGGCCGAGCGACTGGAAGGTGCCGAAGATGTCCTGGCCCTGGGGGAACACCGACGTCGCCCGGTTGCCGGCGATCACCGTATTCTGCAGTTGCGCGAATCCGCTGACGCCGCCGACCCAGCCGGCCTGATTGTCCGTGATCGTGCAGTCGATCAAGGTCACGGGCGAAAAATTCGCCAACACCGTTGCCGATGAGAAACCACGAGCGGCATTGCCTGATACGGTTACCCGTCGCAAGAGCGCAGGCCCCGGGAGAATCAGCGTTCCCGAGCCAGTGCTGGTAATGGAATGAATGCTGCTGTCATTCATTTCCGCGATGCCGCCAGATTGCGCGTTCAACTCGATTCCGTCGGACAGGAACGCAAATTCGACACCATGAAAGAGCGAATTGCCTGAAACAGCAACAAACGTGGACTCGCTGAGGCGGACGCCAGTCAGCGTGCGAGAGCCGCCCTGGAAGTGAGCATTTGCGTATCTCCCTTGTCCACTGATGGTCAGCAGATGCGCACCTGGCCCAACCATTGCGAAAACCAGTCCGTTGGTGCTCAGGTTCGATTGCAGGACGATTCGCCTTGGCGTATCGAACAAGGGTCGGGCGAATTCAATTCGATCCACGGAGGTAATGCCTGGGCCCGAAGCCTCCATGGCTTCGCGCAGGGAACAGTCGGCGTCGCACACCCCATCTGAAGTGTCGCTGAGTTTGGTCACCAGACGGGTGTTGCCCGTGGTGCTCAGCGTGATCGACGCACTGACAACGTTGCCACTGTCACCCAACCAACCGTCTCGGAAACGCAGGATCCAGGTGCCGTTGGGCGGCCTGCGCTGAAAAACACCAAGTATCGAGGTGGTCGGTGGAGGATTGGTGACAGCAGAACCACCGGCGACGACCGTCCGCACAACCGAGCTTGGAATGTCGACGTTGGCTGATCCCGCGACAGTCCACCAGTTGTCCGTCACCGTATCGTCGAAGGTATACACATTGCCGGCAACCAGGTTGGCTCCGCTGCCGCTGGAGGTGTTGGTCGTAGCACCGGTGCGCGCGAACAGCAGATGCTCTTGTCCATGCGGAGAAATCAGGGTGACTTCGAGGTCGCCCACCCAGGGGTGTGAGGCACTGAAGGCGACACTCAGCGTGTCGATCGTGCCATTCGCCACACCATTGACCACAATGGGTACATCCAGCGGCGCGCCGTAGTTGTTCGGCCCGGGTCCGGCACCATCAGGGATCGGCCCGACCGAGATAGCGGGAAACGTCTGGGCTGTGGCGACTGTGCAGCCAATCAGGCACACAGACCAACAGCAAAGATGGCGAAAAAAACGATCAAGGCCTGAACGCATGTGATCCCCGCTGATGGTTGCCTTGCGGCACTTCCCGGAGCTTAGCATTCGA
>JBEIPT010000250.1:0-5755 GCA_040376895.1 Lysobacteraceae bacterium
CACACCACCACCACCGATCAACGGGACGTTCTGGCGGATCCAGTAGCTCGTATCCGCGCCAGCAAAAATCGGGTTCTCGAAGATTGCGTCGTACCCTTGCGACTTGTCGTCGAACGGATCGTCGTCGCCACTGGCGAACGCCAGCGACGCGCGATAACGCACCCAGTCGAAGTCCATGGACGCTTCGGCGGCGAAGAAACCCGCTTCGATGTCGCTGTCGCGACCAGTGAATGTATTGTCGTTGTCGCCAAGCGCGATGTAACCGGAAGTCGTGAGATTCACGCGGCCGAAGTGACCATCACCGTTGAGTCCGAGATACGTGACGTCGTATTCGCGTGGCATTTCGGTACCGAGCGAGGATGGCCGCGCCAGGAAGCCGTTCTCGTCGAAGAAGAACTCGTCTTCGCGATTGCGGTTGTGCACGATCGTTGCCTGCGACGTGAAACCGACCACCGGCCAATCCTGGCGGTACAGATTGGCGATGAGGATGTCGTCATCACGGAACCCGGCGCCAATGTCGTTCAGGCCGGAGTTCGTGTCCTTTTCCAGGCGACGGAACCACGCCAGGTTGTACTGCCAGCGATTGTTGTCGCGGTTGCCGAACACACGCAGGCCGAACTGCAAGTCCTGAAACAGGAAGCCGCGGAAATCGGTCGAGAACGGCTGGATGCCGAACCGGATGGCATCGAAGTCGTAACGGTCCCCGACGTTGCGGAGATGTTTGTCGGCAAAGAGTTCCTGCACGGCAACAAAACCGTCGTCACGGGTGTTGCCGAGGCGCGGGTCGATCTGCAGCACGCGGACATCGTCGACATCAACCCGGTTGTAGTTCATCGCCAGCGTCAGGCGGTACTCGTAGTCGGGTGGCTTGAATGTCGTGTTGCCCTTGTAATAGACGATGCCGGCAAGGAAGGTCTGCGACAGGATGGTTTGATCGACACCGGAGAAAATGTCGTTCTGCAGCGGGTCGTCGGACGAGGTGATGCCGGTCGGCGCCGGAATGGACCTGGGCTCGATCACCGTATCGGACACACCGATCAGGCTGAGGAACCAGTCTTCGCCATGGAAGGGCTTGTCACCTTTCCAGACGTTGTTGTTGTAGGGGTCGTACCACGGGTATTTGACGCCCAGTGTTTCCATGATGCGCCAACGGTCGGGTACCGGCACGAATTCGCCGATCACATCGGCCGGAGCCGGTTCGATCGCACCTTCGTTGCGGTCCGGAAATTCCGGTTTGGCTGGCGACGGGTGACCTGGGCGTCGCCGCGGGATGCTCGACGCATAGGGGTCGTAAGGTCCGGCCAATGCTGCGGCAGGCAACAACGACCAGCCCGGTACATAGTCGTCGCTTGGTGCGGCAACGGCTGTGCCGCCGATCACCAGCATCGCGCAACAGACGGACACCGCCTGCGACAGGCGATGTGCGACGAGCTTGCGGGAAAGTTCGAGGGCGGTCGGTTGAGTCATGGGCGTCCTCATGTCACTTGCCCTCACACACGTTCTGGTCGGTCGAATTCAGGAAGGGCCCTTGCGGACATTGAACGTAACGAAGTCGCGTGTTGTCGGGCACCAGCAGATCGGCACGGATCGCCGGTGGTGCATTGCCGAATCCGGTGTTCAGCGCAACCGACGCATTGTGCAGGCCAAGGAACGCGACCATGTCATCCTGGTCAACGCCGTCACCGGAAACGCCAATGGAACCAATCAGCACGTTGCCCCGGTAAATCGGCACGCCGCCCGGAAAGATCTGGATACCGTTTCGTGTGGCGGCATTTCGTGTGCAGCCGAGGTTGCTGCCTTCAGGCCGAAGCTCGAGGATCGGCACGGCGTCGGCACTCAGGTACGCGGTGAGAATCTGCGTGATCTGGTTGTAGGCCATGTCCAGTTGCAGGCCGTCGCTGAACGGGCTGAACGCCGCGATCGGTTTGCTGAACGGGCCATGCGGCGTGCCATCGACACCGTCCGGAAAAAATGGCCGGGCAATGTTGCCGATCGCGCGGGCGCTGATGGCGAATGGGCCGGATGCGTTGACCGGCACTCCATCACCGCCCAGGAAATCGGCGCGGTCGAAGAAGGTGCGGGTAGGCGCCACGTAGGTGCTGCCGATCGAGAACCCTGCTTGCGGCGTACCGGTCGGGCTCAGGTAACGAACTGCCGGCAGAGCCGACAGTTGCTGAGCAGCTGTGGACAGGCTGAAAAAATTGGCAGAACGGGCTTTCTGCAGTGCCACGTCCAATCCGAATACCGGCGCGTCACGCGTGCGGGCGAGCGCCAGCACGGTACCTGATGTATCGACCACGGAGATCGACACGCGCGCCTGCGAGTTGGTTGGGCGACGAATCTGCGCTCGAGCTCGGTTGGCGACCGTCAGGGCTTCCTGCACGATCCGGCGGGCTTCCGCGGCGGTCAGACCCTGCGCCACGCTGGAGCTTCGCGGCAGATAACGTGGTGCGCCGAGATCGTCGACCAGCACGAAGGCATCCAGCCCGGCATAGTCGGCTCCGGCTGGCGCGATGCCCGACGCCGGTGTGCCAAAGGCCGTACCCGGAACGATCGTGGCGCCATTCGTGAACGCGAACAGGCTGAGCAAGGCGCCGTTGGACAAACTCGAGAATCCGGGCGCCTGCGCTGGATCGCGCGCCAGGTCGGTGAACTCCACATCGGTGAACCGGAAGGTTTTGCCGTCGGCCGTGATGCGGTCACCGCGACGATCCGCCGGTGCCGAGAAACCGAAGGTTCCGGCCCAGGCGATCAGTTCGTCGGTATTGCGGTCAAAGTCGCTGATGTTGCGATCGAGGCCATAGGTGTCGTCGGCAGCAATGCCGATACCGCCCACTGGCGTGCCACCCTTGTAGAGCGGGAAACCGCCGGGGTCGGCACTCAGCCCAAGCGGCGAAGCCTTGGGGCCGATTGTCGTTGCGGAACCAGCAGGCAGGACTCCGGCGAGCACCGGTGCCGGCAGGTTGATCAGATCCGAACAGAGCAACTGCGAGAACTGGACGCCGAACAGCGGTCCAGCTGGTCCGCCGAACTCACCGGGGTTGAAGTGTTCCTGCACGATCTGGCTGGCGGTTCTCGTCGAGAACGCGTTGCCTTCCGATGACAGGTATGCGCCGGTTACCGCTTTCGAGATCGCGGCCAGTTCGCTTGGAATGATGCTGATGTTTTCCAGGCCGCCCTGGACACCTCGGCCGGAACTGATCGTCACGGTAGTCCGTGCACCATTCATGCGATAGACGCCCAGAACGTTTCCGACCCGGTCGACGACGGCAATGGTGGCAGCTGCATTCTGAGCCGTGGCTTCATTTGCTGCCTGCGCGATGATGCGCTGAACGTCTGCGACGGTCAGCAACGAGCTCGCATTGGCGCACTGGCCCGTGCACTCCACCGGTGCAGGTGGCGGTGCCGTACCGATCGGATCCGGCGAATTGCCGCTTCCGCTGCAGGCCGCCAGCAACACAATTTGAGCAGCAACTACAAATCCCTTGGCACGCCTCGACATCCCGCGTCTCCCCAGACTCAATCTCCAGTGGATACTAGTTGACTGGTCCTTCACACTCAACCACGGCAAAAGTGGCCGAGACAGGCCCGAACCTGCCCGCGGAACCACATGAATGAACGAGATCGTCGAGCTGGCCGGGGCCGTGCAGTGACTCGATGCGTCAACCAACATCCGGGCTACGGCATCATCACGCCAAATTTGCGATCATTCGCCCACTTTGTCTGGGCGCCACTGCGCGACCCTGTCGGTCACGCTCACAGGATTCGAAATGACTTGCACACGTAACAGGCTGGCGGTGGTGGTTCTGGCTTCCTTGTTGGCACCCGGGGCATTGGCGCAGTCGGGCACAGGGACCTATCTCATCAAGTTGCCCGATCCGGCTGCCGCCGAGTTCGAGTCGCGGACACAGATAGCGGACGCCAGCAAAGCGGCGCTGCTCGAGCCCACTGCGATTACGGCCAGCGGTGCCCGACGGCTCGACATGAAGAGTGCGGCGGTGCGTCGTTACCGCAGTTACCTCTCCGAACGCCGCAATGAAACCTTGTCAGAGGTGTCCAAAGCGCTTGGCCGGCCTGTGCAATCCCTGTCGCACTGGGATCTGGTCGGCAACGGCATGACTCTGGCCTTGACTGCCGAGGAAGCGGAGCGCGTCCGTGCGCTGCCCGGCGTGAAGGCCGTCGAAATCGAGCAGATGGAACGAGTGATGACGGGGATCAGTACACGTTACGTCGGCGCCGATTCGCTCTGGACCGGCACGGTTCCCGGTTTCACGGCCGGATTCCGGGGTGAAGGCGTGGTCGTGGGTGTCCTGGATACCGGCATCAACTCCGGGCATCCGGCGTTTGCCGACCTGTCGCCCGACGGGTACAACCATACAAACCCGCGCGGCGTCCGATATGGACTCTGTGCCGGAAACGCCGATGCACGCTGTAATGACAAACTGATCGGCAACTACGACTTCGTCAACGAAACCGGGGCAACTGGTACCGATGCCGGCAAGGATCTGGAGGGTCATGGCACCCATGTGTCCTCTACGGTTGCCGGCAATCCGCTGCCAGTGACCTTGTCCGGAACCGGCTTTCAAGTACAGACCAGCGTGACCGGCGTCGCGCCGCGAGCGAACCTGATCTCCTACAAGGTCTGTCGTGCCCGGGGAGACGCAACGGGTGGCTGCACCACCAGTGCGATCATTTCAGGCTTGAACCAGGCCATCGCCGATGGCGTGGATGTCATCAACTACAGTATCGGTGGCAATGCAGGCGAGTCGCCCTGGAATGACAGTTCGACGATCTCGCAGGCCTTCCTCAATGTTCGGAACGCTGGCATCGTGGCGATTGCGGCGGCAGGCAATCACTCCGGGACGGAGTCGGCAGCAGTGACCCGGCCAGCCTATGCGCCCTGGGTGATGGCTGTTGCGAACACGAGCAGTGACGCGCTGTTTCGGACGGTGCTCGGCAACATCAACGGTACCGGGGTGTCATCGCCGTTCGATTTGGTAGGCGCTGCGCTCAGTGGCGGTGCTGCGGAAGCCGAGGTCGTCTACGCAGGTGACTTCGGCAATGCGCTGTGTGGCACGGGCGCAACGCAGGGCACCACCCCGAACGGTGGCTCGAACCCGTTTGCTGCCGGCACCTTCGCCGGGAAAATCGTCATCTGCGATCGCGGCACCTATGCCCGGGTCGAGAAGGGCTTCAACGTCAAACAGGCGGGTGCAGTCGGATACGTGTTGGCAAACAGCAGCGCTGAAGGCGGTTCATTGACTGCGGACCAGCATTACCTGCCGACTGTCCATCTGAGTTTCAGCGATGGCGATCGATTGAAGGCCACCGTTCGCACGGCTTGAAGCGGCAGTGGCTCCGTGCGTGCGCGCATCGACGGTGTCGTGCAGTCGAACCAGGGGCGTGGCAGTGTTCTGAATACGTCCAGCAATGTCGGGCCGGTGACGACGTACGCCGGAGTGCTCAAGCCGGATATCGCCGCGCCCGGGAGCGATATCCTGGCTGCCTTCATTCCTGCCGCCAACAGCATTGGCTCGCTGACCGGTACCTCGATGGCGTCACCACACGTGGCGGGTGCTGCAGCATTGATGCTGGCCGCGAACCCCACATGGACCGTCGATCAGGTGTATTCGGCGCTGCTGACTTCGGCGACTCGCAATGTGGTTCGGGACGATGGCGTGACCCCTGCAACGTTTTACCAGGGTGGCAACGGCATGCTGACGATTCCGAAGGCGGTCCGAGCCGGTCTGCACCA
>JBEIPT010000407.1:0-3488 GCA_040376895.1 Lysobacteraceae bacterium
CTCGAACCGGACGCGTTCGAAGACGACCAGGTCTCCATCCGGTGGGGTTGGGACAGTCCGGAAGGGACACACATGCTCAGCGGCAGTGCGTTGGTGCTGAACAACGCGCAGATCGGCGGGGCTCGCACCCCAACGGGCACCTGCGGAGCCGGAGTCGAGTACTGCCCGGCCGGGGCCGATGTGTCCGCCCGGGGCGCGGCGATCAACTATGCATGGCGACTGTCGGACGATTTTGTGCTGTCGGCACACGGTACGTTGTCCGACAATTCTGCCGGCGTAGTCCGCCTTTTCAACGACCAAGTCTTTCGCTCGCTGCCCGTGGGCATCCAGATGCGTTACGCCGATGCTCGTGCCGACTGGTCGATCGACGATCAGCAGGCGGTGTCATTCGGCACTGCCTACAGCAGCCGGCGTCGCCAGGTCAGCAACATTCAGCAGTATCTGGTGGACGAATTTTCGGAAGGGCTGGGAATTGGTCCGTTGAATCCGGATGAGGTGTCGCTCATCACCTTCCAGCGCGTCAACGAACGTGTCTACCAACTGCCGCAGGTGTTTGCGGAATGGCGGTTCGATGATGGCGAGCGCTGGGACGCTTCAGTGGGTGCCCGGTACATCGATACACGCAGTTATATCGGCGATCGGTTCAGCAATTTCGAGGCCGAGAATTGCCAAGTCCTGCCGGGCGCGCCGCAGGGCCAGGATTGTGTGTCGCTGTTCCGCGAACAGGGTCTGGCCGACAACGGCCGAAGCGAGGCCGACCGCAGCATCGTGTTGGGCAATGCCAGCCTGCGCTGGCGTGCCAACGCCGATCAGTGGCTGGCACTCTCGTTTCGCCAATCGTTCGGAATCTCGGACTACTTCGCGGTGTTTTCACCGAATGGTGCCGTCGAGCGCATCGACACGCTTGAGTTGGCCTGGTTCCTGCCCCTGGGAACGGATACCCAGTTGGAAACGCGCCTGTTCCAGCACGACTGGGACGAGCGCACGGCGCTGCTGAGCGGAAACAACGTGGTTGAGTTCGACAGCACCATCGTGGGTCTGGAGACCGAGTTTTTGTGGCGACCGGATCAGCATGCGGAAGTGTGGGCCAACGCAAGCATGCTGGAAACGGATACCAGCCTTGAACAGGACGACCTCATCGGCGCCCCGAAGTGGTCGGTCGGATTCGGCGGCCGATGGCGATTTGAACGCGGCTTCTATATCGGCGCTCATTTCAGTCACGTCGACGATGCAAAAACCGTCTCGGGAGATGGCCTGTACACGCCGTTGCCGGAGCGCGACCTGATCGATGCCCGAGCCGGTTGGCGAAACGATGCCTTCGATGTCTCGGTATTCGGCACCAACCTGCTCGACGATCAGTACATCATCGATCAGCAGGGGCGGAGTTTCCTGCCGGAGTTATACGAAGCGCCCGATCGGATGTTGGGACTGGATATCGCCTGGAAGTGGTGATCGGGCGCTGCGATTTCTATTGGCTCTCGAAACCGTTGCCGAACACTTGCCCGGCATCGCGCTCGCAACACCCGATCGCACCAGATCCGGGTGTTCGCGGGCGACCGAGCAGATCGCTGCCGGGCGTGTCGCTGGCGTTTGTTGCGGCGCCCAGCAACGGGCTGCCGGCGGTGGGGATTCCGTAGGTTTCGGCCAGGCTTCGGAACGCATCGGCAATTCGTGCGAAGCCGCCGTTGAATTGATTGCTGCCCGGCAGCCAGTGCGGCGTGGTGGCCGCCGCTGGATCGGGCAGCAAAGGGTTGGCTTCCAGACGACTGGCATCACCGCTGATGTTGAGGACATCCGTGCCGTCGGAGGGCAGGGCTTGTCCGTTGTTCCAGTAGAGGTTGCGCACGAGACTGCTGGGGCGCGTCAGCGATAGATCCGCCGGCAGGGTGTCGGAGAAATCGGTCATCGTGCCGGTCGGGTCGCTGAAGACATTGTGGACAAACCGGACGGCTTCGATCTGCGGGTTGTCCACTTCGCGGTTGATGCGCGTGACGAATGCATTCGCCGGCAGATCACCCACCAGCGTGTTGTGCCGGAACGTGATGTCGCGGCTGCCTTTGACACCCAATGGGGAGCGCATCGTGCTGGCGCTGTTGCCGATCAGAAGGTTGTTTTCGGCGACACAATCGAATGCCTCGAAATTGGCCGTGCCATCCTCGCCGAAGAGGATGAAGCCATTGCCCGTCGAGCCCTCCCAGTTCAGGAAAACGTTGCCGCGCAGGATTACGTTGCGAGCGCCAAGATATTCATCGTCACTGGCGTTTGAATCCTTGACCACCACATAACTGGCGGTGTTGCCCGGATTGCTCCGACCGCTGGCGGCGAAGTTGTTGAAGAACACGTTGCCGGCCACCAGCACATTGTCGACGCTATTGATGTCGATGTGCTCGTCGGATCCGGTCTGGTTGTAGAAGAGGTTGCCGAGCACATGAATGTCACTCGCGCCATTGTTGATCTTCAGGATGTCGTTGTTGAAACTGTCGTGCAGGATGTTGTCGCGCAGCGTGATACGCCGTGTCTCGCGGTTGAATCCGTCCTGGATCTGCACGACCAGCGCACCGGCACCCGCGCCGGTGTGGGCGATGTCGAATCCCTCGATGGTGATGCCTTCGATGTTGGCGTTGTCGTTGTAGATCGTCAGCACTGCTTCGGCAGCCCGGAGTCGCGCCTGATACGGCACCTCGGAACGCACCGTCACGCCCTGCACAAAATTGCCGCGGATGCGGATGCGTCCGGTGTAGGTGCCGGGTTTGACGAGGATCAGACTATTGTCGGGTACGTTGTCGAGCGCAAACGTGATCGTCGCCCAAGGTTGCGCGTTCGTGCCGTTGCCGCCGGCATCCACCCCATTGGTGGCGACGTAGAAGGTTTGCTGCGCCGCCAGCGGTGCGGCGACCAGGAGCATCAGCAAGCAGGTGATCAGTCGGGTCATCGTGTCCTCCGTTCGCGGCATTGTGGCGCGAACAGTTACGATGAATCCGTGAACGGCCTGACAGGTGAGGGAGTCCTGATTGCACCGCGCGGTGCGCTGATCCGCGCATCAAACCGAGATCGGTCATGGCGAGGAGCGCAGCGACGCGGCAATCTCAGACCTGCGAAGTGGCTTGAGGCAAGCATGAGATTGCCGCGCCCTTCGGGCTCGCAATGACGAGGGTTTTTTGTTCATCGCGATACCGATGTCATGACAAGACTGGGCGCCTCCCTGCGTATCTCCAGACAAGATTCCAACTGGAGCGCACCATGGCATTTTTTCCGACCCACCTCGCCCGTTTGGCGGTGATGACCGCTTTCCTGCTCCTGTGCGCTTTCCCCGCACACGCGTTGATCTATCGCGTCGGACAAGCCGGTGACGCCGCCTGCACCCATACGTTCAGTGGCGCCATCAACGCCGCCAACGCCAATCCCGGGAAGGATTTCCTGCTGCTCAGTACGAATTACGGCGGGATTGCCGCGAGCATCAGTGATGAACTGGAAATCGCAGGCGGATA
>JBEIPT010000058.1:0-12730 GCA_040376895.1 Lysobacteraceae bacterium
ATTTTCTGGATTCCAGTTCCGCCAGCACCGATTCGGCGGCACGGGTTTCTGCGAGTTTGCGACTATGCCCGGAGGCCTGTTTGGTGAGCGACATTCCGGCCACTTCACAACTTACGACAAATGTCTTGGCGTGTTCCGGCCCATCGGCGCTGACCAGTTGGTAGGTCGGCAGATCGAGTCCTCGGCCCTGCACCCACTCCTGGAGCCGGGTTTTGCCATCCTTGCCATGCCATTTCGGATCGAGCGCCAGAACACGCGGCGCAAACCAGCCTCGGACGAGTGCCATGGCCGGCTCGACCCCGGCCTGAACGTACGTGGCGGCGGCCAGCGCTTCCACAGCATCGGCGAGAATCGAGTCCCGCCGAAACCCGCCGCTCTTCATTTCGCCGGGCCCAAGAATCAACTGCTCGCCAAGATTGAGTTCGCGCGCGACTTCCGCCAGTGCGCTTTCCCGCACCAGCGCCGCGCGCATGCGCGTCAGCGTGCCTTCGTCGACCTGCGGAAACTGGCGGTACAACTCATCGGCCACCACGAAGTTGACCAATGCATCACCGAGGAACTCGAGACGCTCGTTGTTCCGGGCGCCGGCGCTGCGATGCGTCAATGCCTGGCGGGCAACCAGTGGATCCATCAGTCTGATGCAGACAAACGACCACCGACTTCAACCTGCTTTTCAAAGCTGGCAATGTAGTCGAGGTTGTACATCAGATTGTCGCGACGTTCGTACTTGACTTTGATCGTCATCGAGAGGCCCTTGCGCTTGATCTCGAAGGCACTCTTGGGGACCGACTTGCGGTCCACGTAGTTGATGTACATTTTCTTCTCAAGTTCCGACCAGACCTGCGCAACAGGCCAATTGGCCGCTGCAGGTTCCTTGGCGACACCCTTCATGGCCTTCACGACATTGTAGTACTCGATGTACGCAGGACCGATCCGCATGCCGAGATAGGCGAAAAAACCCGCCACTGCGAGCACGATGATGAATCCGAAGAAACTCAGACCACGGGTACGAGCGAGAGATTTCATGATTCGCCTCCTTTGATGACAGTGCCGATTCGATCCAATTCACCGCCGCCGTACTGGAAATCCCAGTTCATCCAGATGAAAAACGCACGGCCGACGAGGTTTTCCTCCGGAACCATACCCCAAAACCGGCTGTCGTCACTATGGTCGCGGTTGTCGCCCATCACAAAATATTGATTCGCGCCCACCGTGAACGGTCCGGCGTTCATGGTCGACCAGTTTTCCTGATTCACCAGAATGTCGTGTTCAATGCCCGGCAGAAGTTCGGAACGCTTCTCGGCGCCGGTCATGTTGGCACCGGACTTGGTCCCGACATAGGATTCCGGGGCCACTTGACCGGCGGGCTCGCCATTGATGTAGACGACTTTTTCCCGGTACTCGATGGTATCTCCGGGCAGCCCGATGACCCGCTTGATGTAGTCCTCACCGCGCTTCGGGTCTTCCAGTCCGCGACCGGGATACTTGAATACCACCACATCGCCGCGATTCGGCTTGCCAAGCTCTATCACCTTGGTATTCAGCACCGGCAACCGAATGCCATAACTGAACTTGTTCACCAGAATGAAATCGCCGATCAGAAGCGTCGGCATCATCGAGCTGGACGGAATGCGGAACGGCTCGGCAATGAACGACCGAAGGAACAGCACGACAAAAATGACCGGAAAAAACGAGCGGCAGTACTCGACCAGAGTCGGCTCCTGCGCGAATTCTCCGAGCTGGCGCCGACGCTTTTCGAAGAACAGCTTGTCGATGCCCCAGACAACTCCCGTGAATGCTGCCAGCAGCACCATCAGCATTGCGAAGTCGAAACGAATCAAACTTGAATCCACGGTGTTTGCCCTTTACTTGTTGTCGACCTGGAGCACGGCAAGGAAGGCTTCCTGCGGGATTTCCACGCGGCCCACCTGTTTCATGCGCTTCTTGCCTTCCTTCTGTTTCTCCAGCAACTTGCGCTTGCGCGACACGTCACCGCCGTAACACTTCGCCAGCACGTTCTTGCGCATGGCCTTGACTGTCGAGCGGGCAATGATCTGCGAGCCAATGGCTGCCTGAATGGCCACATCGAACATCTGCCTCGGGATCAGTTCGCGCATCCGCTCGCACAGATCGCGACCACGACGGTCGGACTGCGACCGGTGCGTGATCGTCGACAAGGCATCGACCTTGTCGCCATTGATCAGCACGTCGAGGCGCACGAAGTTGCCGGCGTCAAAGCGAACGAAGTGATAGTCCAACGAGGCATAACCGCGACTGACCGACTTCAGGCGATCGAAGAAGTCGAGCACCACTTCGGCCAGCGGCATTTCATAGATGATCTGGACTTGGCTGCCCATGTACGTGATCGATTGCTGGCGACCGCGCTTTTCTTCGCACAGCGTGATGACGTTGCCGACATAGTCCGGCGGCGTCAGGATGCTGGCGCTGATGATGGGTTCGCGCACTTCGTCGATCAGGTTGACGGCGGGCAATTTCGCCGGGTTGTCGAGATCGAGCACGGTGCCATCGGTCTTCAGGATCTGATAGACCACGGTCGGTGCCGTCGTGATCATGTCCAGATCGTATTCACGCTCCAGTCGCTCCTGGACGATTTCCATGTGCAGCATGCCGAGGAAGCCGCACCGGAATCCGAAGCCCAGGGCTTCCGAACTTTCCGGTTCGAAGTTCAGCGCCGAGTCGTTCAGCTTGAGCTTCTCGAGCGCCTCGCGCAGTGCCGGATAGTCTTCGGCGTTCGTCGGGAAGAGCCCGGCAAATACGCGCGGCTGCACCTTCTGGAAGCCGGGCAGCGCTTCCGGTGCGGGATCCGCAGCGAGCGTCAGGGTATCGCCGACCGGCGCACCATGAACTTCCTTGATCGAAGCACAGACGAAGCCGACTTCACCCGCCGACAACGATGTCTTGAGCTTGCGTTTGGGCGTGAAAATGCCAACCTGATCCACTTCGTGGGTACGGCCGGTCGACATCACCAGAATCTTGTCCTTCGGCTTGATCTCGCCCGTGACCACACGAACCAACGAGACGACTCCGAGGTAATTGTCGAACCAGGAATCGATGATCAGCGCCTGCATCTGCGGGTACTTCCCGACTTGCGGCGGCGGAATCTGTTCGACGATCGCCTCGAGCACGTCGCGGACGTTGAGCCCGGTCTTCGCGCTGACTTCCAGTGCGTGTTCGGCATCGATGCCGATGACATCGCGGATTTCCTGCTTGACGCGTGCCGGATCGGCGGTCGGCAAATCGATCTTGTTGAGTACCGGCACCACTTCCAGACCTTGCTCAACGGCCGTGTAGCAATTGGCGACCGATTGCGCCTCGACACCCTGGGCCGCATCAACCACGAGCAGCGCACCCTCACAGGCGGCAAGGGAACGCGACACTTCATACGAGAAGTCGACGTGGCCCGGCGTGTCGATGAAGTTCAGTTGATAGGTCTGGCCGTCTTTCGACTTGTAGGGCAGCGACACACTCTGTGCCTTGATGGTGATGCCGCGCTCGCGCTCGATCGGATTCGAATCGAGTACCTGCGCCTCCATCTCCCGTTCTTCAAGGCCACCACAGATCTGGATGAAACGATCGGCAAGCGTGGACTTGCCGTGGTCGACGTGCGCGATGATGGAAAAGTTGCGGATGAGCTTCATGAAAAAGCCATCACGCCGGACAGGCCGACGTGATGAGGTGCCTCGTAGACAAAGAGGTGGATTATGACATGGAACCCCGGGCCGGCCATGAAGAGGAGCCCAACACGGCCGGGATCTCGTCACCGGCCGGGTTGACTGCCTGGCCGTCGACGCCGTGCTGAATCAATCACGCAAGTGATTGATTCAACTAGGGAGGATGCATCCCTGCATCGCAGGGTGCCTCTGAATCATTCAGAGGTTCCCTGGCCCCGCCGGGCTCCGGTCACTCTTCGGCGTCGGTTTCTGGCGTAAACGTGATGAACGCGTTGGTCTGACCGCGACGGATCAGCAGCATCACCGGAGCACCGGGCTTCGTGGCGCCCGCCACTCGCGCAAAGGCGGCCACCGAGTCGACGTTCTGGCGATTGATCATCAGGATCACGTCATTCGGACGCAGGCCAGCGCGGCGAGCTGCGGTGCCGGTCACTTCGCGAATCAGCACCCCTTGGCCTTCATCCAGCCCCAAAGCTTCGCGCTCATCGGCGTTCAGATCGCCGATCACCAGACCAAGGCGCTTCTGACGGCTTTCACCCGGAGTGCTCGGTTCGTCCGTTTCGCCAGAACCCGCTTGGGCCAGGTCACCAGGCAGTTCGGCGATCGTCACCGGCACGCTGATCTGTTTGCCATCGCGGAACACACCGAGACTGACGCGGGTGCCGGGCGCGGTTGCTCCGACAAGCGGCGGCAAGTCGCCGGAATCTTCGATCGCGCTGCCGTTGAAGGTCAGGATGACGTCACCGACCCGCAGTCCGGCCTTGGCACCGGGCGTGTTCGGGTTGACCTGCACCACCAAGGCGCCGGCGACGCGGGCCAGACCGAGTGCCTGGGCATCTTCGGACGTCACACCCTGCAGGTTGACGCCGATGTAGCCGCGCGACACCTTGCCCTTGGCCTTGAGCTGACCGACCACCTGATTGGCGTAGTTGATCGGGATCGCGAACGAAATTCCGACCGATCCGCCGGTCTGCGAGAAGATCTGCGAATTGATGCCGATCACCTGGCCATCCAGGTTGAACAGCGGACCACCAGAGTTGCCGCGATTGATCGACAGATCGTTCTGGATGAACGGCACATAGCGTTGATCGGGATTGAGATTGCGACCCACGGCCGACACGACGCCGGCAGTGACCGTGTAACTGAGACCGAACGGCGAACCGATCGCCACCGCCCATTGACCGGCCTTGACCCGGTCGGAGTCGCCGAGCGTCACGGCTGGCAGGCCCTTCGCATCGATTTTCAGCAACGCGACATCACTTTGTTGGTCGGAACCGATGATTTTTGCCTTGAATTCACGTCGATCCTTCAATGTGACTCGAATTTCATCGGCACCGTCGACGACATGGTGGTTCGTGATCAAGAATCCGTCGGGCGAGACGATGAATCCCGACCCGCCGGAAATGCGATCACGCGGACCTCGCTCAAAACGGGGATCATCGAAGAAACGCCGGAACATCTCGGGCACTTCCTCTTCATTGCCGTTGGCAGCTCCCGCGGAACCCTGTTCGGCGATGGACACGATATTGACTACCGACGGCGAGGCTTTCTCGACCAGTCCGGTGAAATCGGGGAGGCTCTGTGCGGCCAGTGGCCCTGCGGCCAAGCCGATCAGGAAAACGGCAAGAGTGCCGAAGATACGCATGATTTGCTCCTTGGAAAGTACGTTCAATTCAAGACGATCAGCCGACCCGGATCGACAGTCCGACCGGTCCAGCCCTTGAGTGACTCAAGGACCGGAATTGGACTCGATGAGTTCCCGCAACGTCGGCAAAGGAACGTTTCCGATCGCGACCCAACGCAGGTTGTCACCCTGCCTGCCATACAAGTTCACCGCGCCGCGTCGTGAAGCGAAATCACCGCGTGCCGGTGCGGGTCGAGCTTCGCGATACATCGATACGAGCGCCAGTCCGTCGGTCAGAAGGAACTGGTCCAGGTTTCGGTAGTTGTCGCGGCGTTCGGCAACGAACATGAATCCTGCTGGCAAGGTCAACACAATGCTGCTGGCTTGTGTTGCCCGTTCCGGCGTGGCCTCAGGCAACGGCGCGGCAGCCACAGTGCTGCCCGTGCGGACCGTCGTGAACATGACCTGTTCGAGCGGCTGTCTGCGCTGATCGAGCACGACATTTCCGAGGATCAGACCGCTGGCTCGGTCAAACCAGATTTGCTGGACAAAACGCAATTCATCGCGAGGCTCGGCAAGCACTACGACGGCTTCGAGTCCGGCCACTTGATCCTTGCCGATTTCGCGCACATCGTAGTGTTCGCCAATATGGTCGGCATCGGCCGATTCGAAACGGGCAAACGCCGGCCACGCGCCAACTGTTGCGCCTTCCATCTGAACACGGACCTGATCGCCCGATCGCAGCAGCTGGCGGCGGTCCCCGCCAAGATTCGCGAACTGTCCCTGCGTGTCGGGACCGGGCTGGTGCAGGATACGAATGGCATCGATACGACCGTCATGGGCATAAACCGCCACACCCTCAACGGTGCTGAGCCGTTGCGCCTGTTGCATCTGGCGCAACCAGGGCAGGCCGTCGGCTGCAGTTGCCCCGAACGTTCCAGCAACAGCCAGCACAGTCAGAACGGGGCGGAACAGGTTTTGCATGCGATTCAGCATGCCTGGCTGGATTCGCATTCCACGCCGATGACCGGCTTGGCCGCGACCGTTTGTACATAGGGCAACACGCCCATCTGGCCGGAACTTGCGGAGCCTTCGGCATGTTGCATGAAATAGGCGTCCAGCTCACTCTGGCTCGGCAAGGCCGACACCACGATCGCCTGGCGGTCGGACACCGGCGACAAGCGCCAAGCAGGCGCCAGATCGGCTGTGGTCACCGCTTCCACGCTGGCCAGGCTGCCTTGAGGTACGCCTGCATCGGGCACCGCGGCAGGACGCAGCGACAACAGCGCGACCACGGCAACCGCTGCAGCGACGGCACCGCCACCCAACCAGTTCATCAGCAGATTACGGCCGCGCCCGGTGGCGACTTGCCGCCGCCCCTGACCTGGCAGGACATCGGCTTCAATGCCGGCCATGACCTGTGACGCAAAATCCGGCGGCGCCAGGCTTTGCTGCCGACGCAGGCAGTCCCGGATCACGTGGTAGCGCTCCCAGGTTTCGCCGAGTTCGGGGTCGTGATCCAGCCGCTTGAGCAGGAAACGAGCGCTGTCGCTGGCGAGTTCGCCATCACTGAGCGCGGAGAGTTGTTCGCGAATCGAATCGTTCATGACACTTCCACTTTCGCTTGGGTGGGGCCCATCAGCGGACGCAGGCGGATATCGATTGCATCTCGGGCACGAAAAATGCGCGAGCGCACGGTTCCGATCGGGCAGTTCATCTTTTGCGCGATTTCTTCATAAGACAGACCATCGACTTCACGCAAGGTGATGGCCTGACGCAGCTCTTCAGGCAGATCGGCCACAGCGGAAGTGACCGCCTGTTCTATTTCCTGGCGCATCAGTTCGCGCTCCGGCGTGGCGACATCCTTCATGCGCATGGCGCTTTCGAAATGTTCGGCATCGTCGAGCTGCACATCGTCGGTCGGTGGACGCCGACCCAATGAAACCAGATGATTCTTGGCGGTATTCGTGGCGATCGTGTAAAGCCACGTGTAGAACGCGCTGTCGCCGCGGAAATTGCCGATGGCCCGGTACGCCCGGATGAAGGTGTCCTGGGCCACGTCCTGACATTCGGCATAGTCCTGGATGTATTTGCCGATCACACCAAAGACCTTGTGCTGATACTTGCGCACCAGAAGGTCGAAAGCAGACCGTTCGCCAGATTGGACGCGACGGACCAATTCGAGGTCGGCTTCAGCCTCACTCACCGGCTTTTGCCCCTGCAGATCAAGGGGTTGCCGGACAGATTGAAAACCTCCGACCCACTTTTTCAGCACTGATTGGCCCATACGACGTCACCCATCCTGTTGTTGACGGGCTTGGGACCTGCGTTTGGCAAAAAAGTTCAGTCATCACTGAGCGTCTCGATGGTCCGCGGCGGCCCCACCAGTTTCTCGCGCTCGGCGAGAAGATTTTCAAAGCTTGCCGCCGGCAGCGGACGGCAGAACAGATAACCCTGGAGTTCCTCGCAGCCATGCTCGCGCAGGAAGCGAAGATGCTCTTCGTATTCGACACCTTCGGCGATCACCCCGCGATTGAGCTGCTGCGACATGTTGATCGTGGCTCGAACGATTGCTTCATCGTCGGGGTCGACGCCGATGTTGCGGACGAAGACCTGGTCGATCTTGATGCGATCGGCCGGAAAGCGCCGGATGTAGTCGAGGGAACTTTGACCCGTACCGAAATCGTCGATCGCGATCGAACAACCCATGTCGCGCAGCGACTGCAGCGTATCGATCAGGTTCGGGATGTTCTTGACGTTGATGCTTTCGGTAACTTCAAGCTCGACGTGTTTGGCTTCGAGGCCGGTATCTTGAAGCGCCCGTTCGACCACTTCCTTCAGATTCGGCTGTTTCAGCTGCAGCGCCGAAAGGTTGACGCTGATGCGCAGCGGCAGGCCGAAACGGTCGTGCCAACGTTTGGTGTCGGTCAACGCCGTGCGAAGCATCCATTCGCCGATCGACATGATCAGCCCGGTGTCTTCGGCCAGCGGAATGAAGAACCCCGGCGAGATCATGCCCAGTTCGGGATGCTCCCACCGAATCAGTGCTTCCATGCCGATGATGTCTTCGGTCACCGAACTGACCTGGGGCTGGTAGTACGCACGCAACTCGCCGTTCCGTTCGGCCACGCGCAACTTGGTTTCCAGTGCCAGACGCTGCTGGTGCGATTCCTCCGGCACGGCAACATAAGTCTGGAAATTGTTCCGCCCCATGCCCTTCGCGTTGTACATGGCGATATCGGCATGCATCAGCAACTTTTCGGCGGAATCGGCATCGTCGGGGTAGAAACTGATACCGATGCTGGCGGTGATGTGCAGCTCGCGGCCATCACTCAGAGTCAGCGGTGCTTCGAGCACCCGGCAGATCTTCTCGGCAATTCGCAGCACGTCTTCGCGCTGGACGATATGGCGCAGGATCAGCGTGAATTCGTCACCCGCGTAGCGCGCGACCGTATCCGACCCACGCAGGCAACTGCGCAGACGTTTGCCGACCGCGATCAACAGTTCGTCGCCGACACTATGGCCGAGGCTGTCGTTGACGTTCTTGAAGCGATCGAGGTCGACGAACAGCACGGCGAACATTTCGCCGGTGCGATGGGCTTCCTTGATGGTCGTTTCGAGACGGTCGTTGAACAGCAACCGGTTCGGCAGGCTGGTCAGGGAATCCTGCAATCCTTTGGCACGACCAAGCTCTTGTGCACGCTCGATTTCCAGCTCCAGCGCCACCCGCGCACTGAGCGCTCGGACCCAGTTGGCGACCCCGGCTTCTTCCCCGAAGGATTCGCGCCCGGCACCGATCAGGCCACCGATGACTACCTGGCGTTCATCGCGGATCGGCACGCCGAACAGCATTTCGATTCGGCCCTGGGCCTCTTGTCCGGCAGCGCCCAGCGCTTTCCAGGCATTCGTGTTGGCGAGGAAGGCCTCACCATCCAGCACCTTGCGAAGGACCGGACCCTTCAGTTGTTCGATCAGTCCGGCACTGAAGCCGGGACGAATCTGCGACACCACCAGGTCATTGCCCTCGCCCAACTCGGCGCGTTTTGCAATGAGCAGCAGGAAATCGAGTTTGGCGTAGTCGACCAGCTTCTGCGTGAGGTTCCGCGCAAGATTGTCCGATCCTCGCGCCGCCCACAGGCCATCGACGAAATCGCCGAATACCCGACGATTCGGGTCGGCCGCCTGGGCACGGAAACAACTGAGCAACCGCACTTCGCCATCGGCGCGCACCAGCCGGATGTGGGCATCCATCGTCAGGCGCGTACCGTCGCCGCGCGGCACTTGACCGCGATAACGCACATTGCCCTGCCGCATGGCCTGCTGAAGCAGCTCTCGCCTTGCCGGCCCCTTGTGCGTCAGGTCCAGATCGTCGAGTGGACGACCCTGGACGTCCGACAACGACATGCCCGATTGGGTCACGAAGGTCTGGTTGGCATCAATGACCTTGCCGGTCACCGGATCCGACAGGATCATTTCGTCAAGGCTCGCGTCGAACGCAAACCGATAACTGCCGAGGCCACCGGAGAGTGCCTGAGGCAGGTTCTCCAATGCCGCTTCGGAGGGTGCTTCCGGCGGCATCAGGGCGCGTTCGATCACCGTGAGCGCACCTTGTGGGTCGACCGGAGACGAGATCCACGCCGTGACGTGTTTGGGTGGGGCAACACCGAATACCGCGTCCAGACTACCCGGAATGACCCCGATCACGGGCACTTTCGAGAATGCCGGGTTGTCGGCGATTTCGTCGGCCAGCGCCCTCACTTCGAAGTCGGCGGAACCGAACTCCAGGACGATCATGTCGAGGGCGTCTTCGGACGCCAGCATGCTGCGCGCCTGGGTGACGTCCTTCGCGGCAAAAATCGCCTCGAAATCCTGCCCGTCAAGCAGCTCGAACAACTTGCGACGATCGCCGCGCTCGTTGACCAGAATCAGCACCGAACCGCGCATCAGCGTCAAAACACCCATCTGCCATCGCGAAGGCGCGGCGGTTTTTTATCCTCCGCCACGTGCACGATGCGGTTGACGAAGACGTCCAGCCCCTCGGGCAGACGCACCTTGGCATCGACGAACACCACTTTTTTTGCACCAGGGCCGGTCTGGCGGGCCAGTTGGCGGACCACGCTGGTCGCAGGCTGGCGCAACTGCTTGCCGAACCCGATGAACACGTAAACGCCGCTGTGCAGGCTGTTGGCAACATGCCTCAGCGCATCGTGAAGCCTTTGGCTGCCCGGAACCGGCAAGTCGGCCTCGCGCAGATTGGTGATGCCAACGTCCTCAGTCCACAAATACAGCGACCCGCCCGAGCGCATGGCGAACTGGCGAAACTGCTGCACGACGTCAGGCACCCTCGCCGTCTCGATGACGATCAGGTGTTTTTCGGAGCCAGAGATTTCGTCATACAGCTTCTGCGTGACGAAAATCGAAGTGGTTTCCGAGGTCGTGGTCGGATGCGCAAAGCTCATGGTCCAACCATATCGCTGTCCATGGCGATTGACCAGAGTGAGTGGACAGGGGGCCGGCTCGCGACCGAGCCGATCCCGGAGTCGACCAACTGCTCGAATCCAGAACCGTTATGCTCAAGCGCTCGACAATTGGGCTTCAAGGGTGAGGATGATCAGCATGTTTGAGGGACTGAAATTACAACACTGGAAACCCCGCTTCGAACGAGACGGGGTGCTTGTTTTGGCCTTTGACCGGGCAGAATCCTCGGTCAACACCTTGGGAGCACCGGTTCTGGAAGAGCTTTCGGGAATCCTCGACCGCTTCCCGCTCCAGCCACCCAAGGGCCTGGTAATCATTTCGGCCAAGCCGGCCGGATTCATTGCCGGCGCCGATATCCGCGAATTTGCCGACTTCTCGGCACGAAGTTTGACGCTTAGCGCGATTGAACGCGGTCACCGCGTCTTTGGCCGGATCGCCGCGCTGAAAATACCTTCCGTCGCCGCCATCCACGGTCATTGCATGGGCGGCGGCACGGAAATCGCCTTGGCCTGCCGCTTCCGGATCGCCACCAATGACGCCAAGACCCGCATTGGCCTGCCCGAAGTCAAGCTGGGTATCCAGCCCGGCTGGGGTGGCCTGGCGCGTCTTCCGCACCTGGTGGGCGCCCCGGCGGCATTCGACATGATGCTCACAGGGCGCGCGCTCAGCGCCAGCAACGCCCGGGCCATCGGCCTGGTCGACAAGGTCGTGCCGGAAGCGCAGTTGCTGGACGAAGCGATGCGATTGCTTCGCTACCGCGGCAAGCGCCCTCTGAAACAGCGCCTGACCGCCTGGCTGACGAATACTGCGCCGGCACGTTTTGTGCTCGCCAAGGTGTTGCATGGACAGGTGGCGCGGAAGGCGGATCGCCGCCAGTATCCAGCGCCGTTCGCCATGATCGATTTCTGGCGAAAGAACGGTGGCGACCTGCGCCAGGCCTTGCGCGCCGAACCGCGTGCCACGGTCAAGCTCGCCGAGACGCACACCGCTCGAAGTCTTGTTCGCGTGTATTTCCTGCAGGAAGCGCTGAAAGGCCTCGCCGGCGGTGCAGCCCACGAAATCAAGCACGTACATGTGGTCGGCGCGGGCGTAATGGGTGGCGACATCGCTGCCTGGTGCGCCGTACAAGGGTTCACCGTGAGCCTGCAGGATCGCGAGATGAAGTACATCCAGCCTGCCCTGGATCGTGCGCAGGAGCTGTTCAAGCGGAAACTCAAGACCGACGAGAAGATCGCCGAGGTCAACTCGCGACTCAAGGCCGACGTGGACAGCGCCAGCGTGCCCCAAGCCGACCTCATCATCGAGGCAATCTTCGAGAATCTCGAAGCCAAGCAGGCGCTGTACGCGAACCTCGAACCGCGCATGAAAGCCGGCGCCATCCTGGCCAGCAACACGTCCAGCATTCCGCTGAACGAGCTGCGGGCCAAACTGGCGCGTCCGGAACAATTCGTCGGCCTCCACTACTTCAACCCGGTCGCGCTGATGCCGCTGGTCGAGATCGTCAAACACGACCAGGTGGCGCCAGCAGTATTGGCCCGCATGGCCGCGTTCGCCAAGGCGATCGACAAATTGCCGGTGCCGGTCGCGTCATCCCCAGGCTTCCTGGTGAACCGCGTGCTGTTCCCGTACATGCTGGAAGCGGCGACCCTTTATGCCGAAGGTGTGCCCGGGCCGGTGATCGACCGCGCCGCAAAAAAATTCGGCATGCCGATGGGTCCGATCGAACTGATGGACACGGTCGGTCTGGACATCGCCACGTCGGTGTCGAAGGTACTTTGCCCTTACCTGAAGCTCGACGTGCCCAAGGCCCTGACCGACATGATCGGCAGCGGCAAGCGTGGCAAGAAGGACGGCCAGGGCTTCTACACATGGAAAGACGGCAAGGCGATCAAGCCGGAAGTGCCGGCGGGTTACCAGCCGCCAGAAGATCTGGAGG
>JBEIPT010000162.1:0-8036 GCA_040376895.1 Lysobacteraceae bacterium
GGGGGCGGGGGTGGGGGTGGTTCCGCCGGCAACGTTGGGTGCGGCGGTAACGACAAGGGCGCTGGTGGTGGTGGCGGCGGCGGTCAGTCCGAGCGCGACCCCAACCAAATCGGCGGATTCCTGGCAAACAACGGCATCTGGCTCGGCGATGGTTCGGTGTCCATCAGTTACTGCCTGAGCGTCGGCGTCTTTGTCGATTCATTCGAATGACGGGCCGCCCGCGGACGATCGAGTTGGCCTGACTTGCTTCGAATGGTCGGCTACGCAAACGCCAGGGCGACAACACTAGGGACTGCCAAGCCTCGAATCTATCGGGCTCGCGGTGTCATGAATCGCGTCAGAGGGCTCACGGGGCCCTACTTTCTTTGACCAGGACTGGCGCTGGCCTTAACGGCGGCTGTGGGCCAGGACAAACGGGTGGTCGGGACCAATCGCTCGCGCCAGCGCTTCCAGTGCCTCAGGCGGCGATGGCTGTTGGCTCAGCCGCGCTTGCCACAGAGCCAGCAGATTTTCGTCCATGGCGTTGCCGTCGATGGCGTCACCGGCCGTGTTGATGGCCGAAGCGGCGAGTCTTCTGGCGAAGTCTTCCTGTCCTGAAGACTGCATGGATTCGGCCAGCATCAACAGGGCACGCACGACGTTTCTCCGGGCCAGGGACCCGGCATTGGCAATGGCGGGCATGGTGTCCAGCACGATCTGCAAGCTTGCCTCGGTCGGGGTTTCGCGCAAGGCGATAAAATTCGCAAAGCCATTCGAGCTGGTCATCAGCGCCGGCTGTGTGGCCAAGGCCGGCCGAATGCGATCGAGCCGTGATTTGGCCTCTTTGGTCTTGCCACTCAGTTGCAGGGTGTCGATGCCACCCAGAGTCATGCGCAGGCAGTCCGGACTGGTCTCGCCAACACTCTTGCACATGCGCTCCACTGCTGGGTCCAGGATCGCCACCGCCTCGCCTGGCCTTGCCAGCAGCGCCAACACTTTGGCTTCCGTCAAATCCCGCGCCGCGCGCGCAGGCCCGGATTCGGAGACCGTTGTATCAGCGTTGATGGCGTCAAGCGCTGCTTTGGCAGCCAGCAGGTCACCGCGAATGAACAAGGCGTTCGCCCTTTGGGTAGCGATCGTGCGCGTGGCGAAGTTTGCGCTGACATTCGACTCCGACCAGATCGTTTCGGCTTGACCTGCGAAATCGATGGCAGCGTCCAGATTTCCTTCCAGCAGCATCGCCGTCGCAACCGCACCCACGACGGAGCCGCGTTCGAGGGCTGTGGTGTCGGTGGCCGTCATGGCCTTGGCCGCGGCCTCTCGGGACTTGATGGAAGCTGCTTCCGAATCACCTTTTGCACGCAGGAGCTGCCCCCACATCATGTTGATGCGGGCCACGAGCATGCCGCCCGCACGCTGCTCCGCGGTCATGTTCTGCTCCGCACGCACCAAGGCTGCTTCTGCCACATCCAGTTGACCGACCCGGATCGCCGAAAATGCCCGGTTGACAGCCGCGAGAGCCTTGATCCGGCCCGGTCCCTCGGGCAACGTGGGCTCAAGCTTGTCCAGCATCTCCAGCGCTTTCGGAAACTCTGCCCGATGAACCAGCAGGTCGATCAGGGTGAGGCGCAGGGCCGCTTGCATGTTCGGGTCCCCGAATGCCCCCAGCAATCCCGGATCTGCTGCCAGGTCCATCAGGGACTCCGGGTCAATCGCCGTACCGGGCTCCGTGGCCCGATTCAGTACGGCGACGAAGTGTTCGCGCAGCACTTCCTGCAACCGCATCTCATCAAGCGCCACATCGCGTTCACGCTGTGCAGTGAGCGCCAGCTCGGCCGCACGCGCGGATGCCTGTTCGGCACGTTGGGCCTGAATCCAGCTGAACGTCGTCGACGTGATCAACGCCAGTGCGAACAACACACCCGCCGTCACGGCGAGTCGATGCCGCTGCACGAACTTGGAGGAACGATAGGCAAACGAATCCGGCCGCGCTTCGATCGGCAGCCCGGACAGGTGCCGCTCGATGTCCCGCTTCAGTGCCGATGCCGACGTGTAACGACGCGCCGGATCAGACTGAAGGCAAGTGAGCACGATCGTATCGAGGTCACCACGAAGCGCCGCAATCGCTCTCGGATCACCGTGTTCCCGGGCCAATCGTTTGGACGGACTTTCTGCAAGCCCGAGTTCACCCAGCGCACCGGCACGCAACACTTCGTTCCGTGCGAAGGGTCGTTTCCCGGTCAACAGCTCAAAGGCAATGACGCCCAACGCATACAAGTCCGTCGCGGTACTCACCGCGCCACCGCTGATCTGCTCGGGCGCTGCATACTCGGGGGTGTAGGCCCGAAGTCCCGCATGCGTTGCCGTACTCGGGGTGTCCGCGAGTTCGCCGAGATGTTTCGCGATGCCAAAATCGAGCAATTTCACTTGCCCGTTCGGATCGACCAGGATGTTCGCGGGCTTGAGGTCACGATGCAGCACAAGGTTCTGGTGCGCGTACTGGACGGCATCACACACCTGCATGAACAAGGCCAGTCGTGCACGCACGGGCAGGTCGAGTCGCGTCACATGGTGCGTGAGCGACTCGCCTTCGACCAGTTCCATGGCATACCAGGGTTGGGCGTCACCGAACACGCCTCCATCCAGGAACCGGGCAATGTTGGGGTGTTGCAGCCGGACAAGAAACTGGCGCTCCTGCGCGAACCGCCGCAAAGCCAACGCATCATCACCAAAGGTACTGCCCAACAGTTTGAGCGCGACGCTCTGATCGAACGCACCATCGTTTCGTTCGGCGCGATACACCGCGCCCATACCGCCACGGCCCAACAATGCGCGCAGCACAAACGGGCCCACTTGAACGCCGATACGCGGATCCGGTCCTGTGTCGGCAGACTGCACCTGTTCGAGCAAAGGGCGATCCAGAGGCCCGTCGAGGGCATCGTCGGCCTTGAGAAGTCGGGTCACTTCGGATTTCAGGGCGAGATCCTCGCCACATTGTCGCGTCAGCCACGCGTCTCGTTCCGTAACTGGCAACTCCAGGCATTCGCCCAGCAACTGCAGCGCGCGGGCCAGTCGATCGGTGTCGGTCGCAGGGATGTTCATGGCGCTGCTCCGGTCTGGGCAAGATCAGCATGGATCATCGCACGAGCAGTCCGCCAGTCTCGAAACACGGTGCGCTCGGTGACGCCGAGCACACGACTCATTTCGGGAAAACTCAAACCCCCGAAAAAGTGCAGCTGGACGACCTGCGCCAGACGCGCATCGGCACGTTCAAGCCTCGAGAGGCTCTGTTCCAGCGCCAGCACATCAAGACCTTCGTCAGGCGCATGCGCGATTCCCTGATCGTTGAGCGTGACAAGTTGCAGACCAGCGCCGCGTTTGTCGCGACCCCGCGAGCGCGCCATATCGACGAGCACTTGCCGCATCGCACGACTGGCGAGATTCAGCAAATGCGCCTCATCGACGACACGCACATCGGCGAGTTTGAGATAGGCCTCGTGCACCAGGGCCGTCGTGGCCAAGGTGTTGCCCCCGGACGCGAGATGACGATGCGCGATTCGCTTCAACTCGTCATACAAGCTGTCGAACAGTCCGGCGGCGTCTTGCGGCGCACCCGATGGGTGGTCCATGTCTACTCTTGTCTGGGCAAAGCCAAGAAAAAGTATAGGCTCGCCCCCTTCCAGCGTCCAGCCGGATCATCATTCGAAGCCATCCCGGAAGATCCCGAGGATGTCGGGACCATCGCTGGCCACGTTGTTCGCCAGATTCGGATCATTGATTCCCACCGGCGGCGTGACGGAAGCCTGGTTGGAAATCGGCAACTCCGGTCCCTGCACGGGCAATACGCTGAATGTAAACGTGACCGAGCTACCGGTCGGCAAGTCGACACGGGTATCAATCCCACCCACGCCATCGGTCGCACAGACTGCCATGCCTTGTGCAACACACTGCCAGATGCCGGAACTGAAGTCGGCATTGAGCGGATCCTGCACTCGGGCATCAACGACGGCCGCGGGACCTGGATTACTCACCACGATCGTGTAGTCGACCAAGTCCGCGCCATTCACGAAGGTCGCGCTGTTCGTCTTGGTGATCGCAAGATCCGCGGCCGAACCGAACGCGCCGGGAATCACGCCAAGCGTGTTGGACGGGCCACCCCATCCGGCGGCATTCAACGCGCTGACCCGACATCGATAGACTTGATTGTTCGTGAGGCCGGGCACCTCGATCGGTGAGTTCGCACCCGTCACGACAAACGATCCGGGCGTGCACTCGGCACGGTATTCCAGCACGGGTGACCAGCCAACGAATGCAGGCGGATCGAAGATCAATCGTGCTGCACCGTCCAGCGGCGTGATCGAGTTCAGGATCGGCGGCCCCGGCGGCTCGGCGGGCGTTGCAGTGATCCGGTTCGACCAGGCCGAACTGCCGCCGCTGTTCTTGGCATGGATCCAGCACTCGTGGGGAACGCCGATCAACAGACCGGTGTACGTGAAGGGCGACTGTTGCCCCATGATCGTTGTGGAAATGATTTGATCGTTCCGCCTGCAGGCGAACTCGTATCCGGTAATCGGTCCGCCGTTCGTGAACGTCGGCGGTTCGAATGTGAACGTCAGGCTGGCCAGGCCAGGCTTCAGGCTGGACAGAGTCGGTGGCCCGGGTGGGCCTGCCGGCACCAGCGTGACCGGGTCCGAAGGTGTGGATGGGCCGATGGCATTGACGGCTTCGACGGAGCAAGTGTAGGACTGGCCGTTGGTCATGCCGAAGAACCGGACAACTGGGCTCGTTCCGCTCGACATCGCGGTTTCACCGCTGAGGCAGCGACCCATGTAGTGCAGGATTGGTGATCCGTTCGAAGCGGGCACCGAAACCCGGAGGTAGAGCTCCTGGTTCGCCGTCAGCGCTTCGACGATCGAAGGTTGGCCCGGTACGTCCTGAGGCGTCACGTCGATCGGGTTCGAGGCAGGGCCAAATCCCACGATGTTCCGGGCACGCACGCTGCAGGTGACGGTCGTGCCGTTGACGAGCCCGCCGATCACGATTGGCGCGTTTGGTGAAGTGACGACCGTGTTGCCACAACGACCCTCATATTCGAGGATCGGTAATCCACCATCGGAGGCCGGCGCTGAAAATGCCAACGTCGCCTGCGCAGGTCCGGCATTGGCGTTGTTCAAGGTTGGCGGCCCCGGCGCCAGACCCACGAATGCCGACTTCGTGTTCGAGACTTGCGACAGTCCGGCGGCATTGCGGGCGACAACCGTGCAGGAATAGATCTGGCCGTTGGTCAGCCCTCCGACGACCAAGGGTGAACCGGGACCTGCAGCTTCGACGCCGTCACATCGACCGATGTACTCGATGATCGGCGAACCGCCATCCGAAGACGGTGTTCCGAATGCATGCGTGATTTGCCCGACGCCACCGGTCGCGGAAATCAGTGGCGCGATGGCCGGCACGGTGTAGGTCGTCACCGGCAGGCTGGCCGAATCTGCGCCCCAACCGATCGCGTTGCGCGCGCGGACAGCACATTGATGGACCGCACCATTCCACAAACCGATCACCGTGATCGGGCTTGTGGAGCCGCGGAACGCAAACGATCCGGGGCTACATCGTGCCTCGTACTCCAGCACGGGATTGGTGCCACCCGGCGGCAGCGGCGTGAACTCGACGCTCGCAGTCTGGCTGGCGATTGGCGTTACCGCGAGAATCTGAGGCGGTGGCGGTGGCATCGGCACCACGACGACATTCGGCGTGACTTCGTTCGATGGCGCCGATTGCGGGCTGGTGCCGAGTGCGTTCGTCGCGACCACCGTGCACGTCACCGGCACGCCGTTCGGCAATCCGCTCACGACGATCGGTGAATTGGTGCCGCTCGCGGATTCACTGCCACAGGTAGCCGAATAACCGAGGATGGGCAGACTGCCGCGGAATACCGGCGGCGCAAAACGCACCATGACACTGGCATCCCCTGCGGTCGCGAGGCCAATCGCCGGTGCACCGAGGATGCCGCGACCACCGATGAACTGACCAACGCTCTGGACTTCATTTCGCAACCAGGTCGCACCGACCATCACCTGCGTGACCAGGGACTGGCTGACGGTGTTGACGACGGACACATGAGGTCCGTTGAAATCGGTGGTGTACGCACGTGTGCCATCCGGGCTGATCCCGACCGACCAGGTCCGCGACGGGCTACCCGAAGCCACGGAAACGGTTCCGACAACCTGACCATTCGACAGGTTGATCGTGGTCAAGGACGCCAGCTCAGCGCGTGTGACAAACAACCGCGACCCATCCGGACTCACGGCAACACCCTGCGGGCGGTTGGCCAGGGCGAAATTCTGAACGACGAGGTTTGTCGTAGTGTCCATGGCCGCCACGGTCCCGGTGTCGGGGCATGTCACGTAAAGCCGGCTGCCGTTCGGGTGAATCGCCATTGCATTCGGGTACTGGCAAGCAAAATTGTCTGCCAACACCGCGCCCGTGGCGGTGTCGAGCACACTGACGCGCGCAGCACCCAGTCGCGCCACATACGCGCGAGTCCCCCACGGATCGAACACCACATCAGCCGGCGAATCCGCCATCGGAATCGTGCGGCGGATCGTGTTCGTGGTCGCGTCGATTTCCGAAACCGAATTGCTGCTCAGGTTGGCGACCAGAACCGTTGCGCCATCTGGACTGACGGCGATGCCACGCGGATTGTTCTGGACGGTAATCGTGCCGATGACCGTGCGCGCGTCGGTATCGATCACGGAAACGGTATTGTTGCCCCAGTTCGACACATAGGCCCGTGGCGTGCTCTGACTCACTGCGATCGCCACGGGATTGATGCCGACAGTGATGTAGCCGGCGATCTGGTTGTTCGACAGGTCGATGGCGACCACCTGGTTGTAGGCACCGATCGGAATGAACGCCATGGCTGCGCCGGTGGCAACTCGCGGCCCCGACAGCAAGCCCACTGCGAACACCAGCAGGAGCCAGGACGCATTCGAGCCCGATCGAGCGGCGCCGAAGCGGATGAAATATTCACGAATTCCGTCGATGTTCACGCCTGACTCCCGCCGACCAGAAAGTCTGGTCCTGATGGGTCTAGCGGAATCCGGGGGTCTCGACTGTCACGGCTGGATCAATCGGACCAAACGGCCGCGTACCGGCGCGTCGGGTACAAATCTGGAATCGATCGCCTCAAGGATGGCCAGTGCCACTGCTCTTGCATCCGCGCGATCATTGCCCTGATTCCTCTTGTGGAGCAGTTCGGCGCGCATCAACTCGTTGAGCAGTCGCTGCGGATGGTGATAACCCGAGGTCTTGGCGATCAGGGAATCCGCTTCGGCCAGAAACGCGATCGCCTGGTCGAGGTTGCCGGACCGACGCGCCAAGCATGATTCCGCAGCGAGGCTGAGACTTTTGAGATCGGCACTCGCGTCGGGAACCGTGACAGCAAATTGGTCGAGCCAGGCCCGGGCACGCACGGGATCATCCAGTTCGCAATCGATCTCCGCCAGCGCCAACCTCGCAAAAGCAAGATCTGCGTGATTGGTTGCCAGTGCCGCTGCGCGAACCTGTTCCACGTCAGCTGCCTTCTTGCGTGCCTCGACCAACCGACCCATCCGCATCAGCAACAAGGCGTGATTGAGGTTCATGGTTGCGTAACCCAGATTCTGCGGGCCCCATCGTGCCCGCGCAACGGCAATTGCACGATCAAACGTCCGACCCGACGCAGGCCAATCCCCCACTCGTTGCAACGACATCGCATATCCGTTCAACATCACTGCATAGGCTGGCGTGTCCTCGCCAATCTTGCGCGCGGCAAGTTCCAGCGCTTCCTTGTACAAAGGCAACGCTTCCATCGAGCGGCCATGGTTGTCGAGTACCCGCGCCAGTTCGGTCAGTCGCCAGGGAATATGCGGATCATCTTCACCCATCAACTTGCGGCGTTCCATCAATGCTTCGCGCAGGAATTGTTCGGCCTCATCCGGCCGCTTCAGGTCGGACAGGGTACGACCCAACATTTCCTTGGTATTGAGCAATCGCTCGTGATCAGACGGCGGGTACTTCAA
>JBEIPT010000135.1:0-9084 GCA_040376895.1 Lysobacteraceae bacterium
ACTTTTCGGCGTCGAGGGCCGCCATACACCCGAATCCTGCCGAGGTGATGGCCTGGCGATAGACCTGGTCTGCGACGTCACCGGCTGCGAACACACCCGGGATGCTGGTTGCCGTGGCGTTGCCGTCGATGCCGGCGCGGATCTTGAGATAACCGCCCTTCATGTCCAGTTGCCCCTCAAACAGCGACGTATTCGGCGTGTGGCCGATGGCGATGACCACGCCGGGGACGGCGCGATCACTGAGCGCGTTTGTCTCCAGGTGCCGCAAGCGCATGCCGGTCACGCCAGAATCATCACCGAGCACTTCCTCGAGCGCGTGGTCCCAGACCAGCTCGACCTTGCCTTGAGCGGCCTTCTCGAACAGTTTGTCCTGAAGGATCTTTTCGGCGCGCAGTTTGTCGCGACGATGCACAAGGGTGACCTTGCTGGCGATGTTCGACAGGTACAACGCTTCTTCAACGGCCGTATTGCCGCCGCCGATCACCGCGACTTCCTGATTGCGGAAGAAAAAGCCATCGCAGGTGGCGCAAGCCGATACACCGCGGCCCTTGAACGCGTCTTCCGACGGCAATCCGATGTACTTGGCGGTGGCGCCGGTCGCGATGATCAGGGCTTCTGCCTGGTATTCGCCGTTGTCGCCGACCAGCCGGAACGGGCGCTTGCCCAGATCCGCCGTGTGGATATGGTCAAAGATGATTTCGGTATTGAAGCGTTCGGCATGCTGCTGCATCCGCGCCATCAGGTCGGGGCCCTGCAGGCCGTGGACATCCCCGGGCCAGTTGTCGACGTCGGTGGTGGTCATCAACTGGCCACCCTGTTGCATGCCGGTGACCAGCACCGGCTTCAGATTGGCACGTGCGGCATACACCGCGGCCGAATAACCGGCCGGGCCGGAGCCCAGAATCAAAAGGCGGCAATGCTTGACGGCGCTCATGGGAAACCTTTGTGCTGGGAAGGCGACAAGCATGCGGGCGAAGGCGGCTTCTTTCAAGTGCTCGAAACCCGACATGTATACTCCCGCATTGTCCCGGGCGGATTCGCCGTCCGGGAAACGTTTGCAGGAATTGGTCATCAGCATGAGTTCGGATCAGGACAAGGAAGGCCCCGGCAACTGGGCGCGGCGTTTGCGCGAGGGATGGGTGCTGCTGTTGCTGCCGTTGGCAATCTATCTGGCCTTCTGTCTGTGGAGCTTCACGCCCACCGATCCAGGTTGGTCGCACGCAGGCAATGACGGCCCCATTCACAATCTGGGTGGCCCGGCCGGCGCATGGATCGCCGATTTCCTGCTGAATTTTTTCGGCGGCTTTGCGTTTGTCTTTCCGATCCTCGTGGTCATCGTGGCCGTGCGGCTGTTCCGGGAGCAGCGTGTTCTGCCGGGACAACGCCAGGACGCCGCGTGGATGGTGCTCAGCGTGGCCGGGATTGTCGTGACCGGAGCCGCGATCGCACATCTCCACTTCTGGGAAGTGGCTTCGCCGTTGCCGGCCAACGCCGGTGGTGTGATCGGCGCCTTGATCGGCGACGTGATGCGAAATGTCGTCGGCCAACTTGGTGCGACCCTGTTCCTGCTGGCCGGGTTCCTGGCCACGATTACCCTCGCCACCGGACTCAGCTGGTTCCTGTTGATGGAACGTATCGGCGCCGGTGTCCTGAGGGCAATTTTTGCACTCCGGGAAGCGCTGGTCGCGCACAAGGCGTCGCGCGAACAGCGCGTCGTGCTGAAGGAGCGCGAGGAAGTCCGCAAGGTCGAGGCGGTCAAGCAGCAGAAACGCGAAAAGATCAAGATCGAGCAGACCAGCACCCCGCCGGTCGAAAAGAGCGAACGCGCCGAGCGCGAGCTGCAGATTCCGCTGTTTGCCGCACTGCCGGCTGGCGAATTGCCGCCTTTGTCGCTGCTCGACGAGCCGAAACAGCAGATCAAGGGATATTCGGAAGAAACCTTGCAGGCCTTGTCGCGTCAGGTTGAGCTCAAGCTGAAGGATTTCCGCATCGATGCCCAGGTCGTCGGCGCTTATCCGGGGCCGGTCATCACACGCTTCGAGCTGCAACCGGCGCCGGGCATCAAGGGTGCGCAGATTTCCAATCTCGACAAGGACATTGCGCGCGGATTGTCGGTGCCGTCGGTGCGTGTGGTCGACGTGATTCCCGGCAAGTCGGTCATTGGTCTGGAAATTCCCAACGGCAATCGCGAAACGGTTTATCTCTCCGAGATCCTGCGGTCCAAGGAATACGACCGGATGTCATCACCGCTGGTGTTGGCACTGGGCAAGGACATCGGTGGTCGCCCGATGGTCGCGGATCTGGCACGTATGCCCCATCTGCTCGTGGCCGGCACCACCGGCGCCGGCAAGTCGGTCGCGTTGAACGCCATGGTGTTGTCGCTGTTGTACAAGGCGACGGCCAAGGACGTGCGGATGCTGATGATCGATCCGAAAATGCTCGAGCTCTCGGTTTATCAGGGCATTCCGCATCTGTTGGCTCCGGTCGTCACCGACATGAAGGAGGCGGCAAACGGCCTCCGCTGGTGTGTCGCTGAGATGGAACGTCGCTACAAACTCATGGCTGCAGTGGGCGTGCGCAACCTGGCGGGCTTCAACAAGAAATTGAAAGACGCCGAAGACGCCGGGCATCCTCTGCTCGACCCGCTGTTCGTCGCTCGCCAGGACGATCCCGGCCGGACCGCGGAAACATTGGAACTGTTGCCCTACATCGTCGTGATCATCGACGAGTTCGCCGACATGATGATGATCGTCGGCAAGAAGGTTGAAGAGTTGATTGCGCGGCTGGCGCAGAAAGCGCGCGCCGCCGGCATCCATCTGGTGTTGGCCACGCAGCGACCGTCCGTCGACGTGATCACCGGCTTGATCAAGGCCAACATTCCAACGCGAATCGCGTTCCAGGTATCGAGCAAGATCGACTCCCGCACGATTCTCGATCAGTCCGGTGCCGAACAATTGCTGGGCCACGGCGACATGCTGTATCTGCCGCCCGGCACGGCGATGCCGGAGCGTGTGCATGGTGCTTTCGTGAGCGATGACGAAGTGCATCGTGTCGTCAAACATCTGAAGTCGGTGTCGTCGACTCCGAGTTACATGCCGGGTGTGCTCGATGAAGTGCAGACCACACACGATGGTCATGTCATCGGCGCAACCGGCTTGCCGGAAGCGGCGCCGACCGAGGGTGGCAGTGGCGAGGACGAGTTGTACGATCAGGCGGTGCGGATTGTCACCGAAAGTCGTCGAGCATCGATTTCCGGTGTGCAGCGTCGACTGAAGATCGGCTACAACCGCGCTGCGCGCCTGATCGAGGAAATGGAAGCACAGGGTGTGGTCAGTCCCCCCGAAGCCAACGGCAATCGCATGGTCATCGCGCCGCCGCCGCCGAAGGATTAGACCGGCTGCGCATGACCGAGAACGAAGCCGTCATCCCCGTGAAAGCGGAGATCCAGGCCAGTCGATGCTCTTCATGCGTCAGGAAACCGAGTGGATTCCCGCTTTCGCGGGAATGACTGTGGGGGGCGGACCTGGAGACCTGTCAGGCAAAATTGGCCTTGCGCTTTTCCAGGAACGCACGCGTGCCTTCCTGTTTGTCTTCAGTGGCGCAACACAGCGCAAACGCCTGCGACTCGTAATCGAGGCCCTGTTCGATCGAACATTCGCCACCAACGAGCACGGACGACAGCACACCATCGACGGCATGACGTGCCGACGCAGCCAGCTGTCTTGCGATCCTGTCGACTTCTGCGTCGAGTTGGTCGGCTGGCACGACGCGGGTGACCGCGCCCAACTGATACGCACGCTCGGCGCTGATCGAGTGGCCAAGCAGACAGAGTTCGAGAGCAGCCGATCGACCGGCCAGACGCAACAATCGCTGCGAACCGCCGAAACCCGGGATGATGCCGAGGTTGATTTCAGGTTGGCCCAGTTTGGCGGCTTCGGAGGCGATTCTCAGATGGCAGGACATGGCGAGTTCCATGCCGCCGCCGAGCGCAAACCCCTGGATGCGGGCGATGACCGGTTTACCGAGCTGCTCGATCGTCAGCATCACACGCTGGCCGTGGCGTGAGAACGCCAAAGCGTCGACCGGGCTCAGTTGGGCCAGTTCGTTGATGTCGGCGCCGGCAATGAAGGCCTTCGGCCCGGAGCCGGCCATGACCACCACCCGAACGGTCGGGTCGGCCTTGGCGGCCAGGAACGCCAGTTCCAGCTCACGAACGGTCGCTTGGTTCAGCGCATTCAGCTTGTCCGGACGGTTGACTGTGATGGTGGCGATGCCGGAATCGACCGAATACAGCAAGTTGGTGAAGTTCATGGAGCATGTCCAGGTGGGCAGGGGCGGGCATTTTAGCGGCGAAGACGGTGTCACGCTGCTGCCCGCGGTTTCCTGTTCTGGCCGTCCCTGCTAGCCTTTGCGGGCCATATGCAAACATTCAGGAGAAAAATTCATGGGCAAGGGTGATCGCAAGACCCGTCGCGGCAAGACTTCCAAAGCCAGCTACGGCAACGCGCGTCCGAAATCGGCCGCCAAGAAAATCGCGTCGGTGACGGCCAAGAAGCCGGCTGCCGCCGCCAAGCCAGCTGCAGCCAAGAAGGCTGCGCCGGCCAAGAAGGCTCCAGCCAAGAAGGAAGGCTGAACCTGCGGGCGGGCTCAAGCCTGCCCTGCGTTCGCCAATCCGGAAACGGGCCCTTCGGGGCCTTTTTCTTTGGGCGCCCACATCCGAATACCCCTTCTCCCGCAAGCGGGAGAAGGTGGCCGAAGAGGCCGGATTAGTGAAAAACTGGCCTAATGTCCGGATTGGCGAATGTTTTCCGTTTTCACCGATACTGGGACAATGGGAACCGCCGATTCGATCGGGTACCGGTTCCTCTGAAAGTGCCCGATCGCAGACCACGGATAGGTCTGGGCCACTGCCACGCTTGGATCTATCCGGGAGAACGTGATGAAAGAAGGTTCCGAAACCATGCTGTCTGCCGCGGCCTTCGGTCGCGCCCAGGATTCCGGCTCCACTGGAGTGCGGCGATGAGCGCGGCTCCGCAGGCACTCATCTTCGACTTGCTTGAGCAAACCGACCATCCTTTGCTCAAGCGAAGCCTGGCCGCAGTTGCCGTTGATCCGGATGCTTTTGCGACCTTGTTTTATGCCAATGTCTTCGAGGCCAAGCCGGGTCTGCGAGTGCTGTTTCCGACCGACATGAGCCAGCAGCGAATGAAATTGATCCAGACGCTGGAAGTGGTGATCGCCAGCGTCGACACGCCTGACGCACTGGTGCCCGTGCTGCGCCATCTCGGCGCGGCCCATCGCGGCTATGGCGCCAAGACCGTGCACTATCAGTTTATCGCCGACGCGCTGATCTCTGCATTGAGCGAGACGATCGGCTCGGATTGGACGTCCGATATGGAACTGGCCTGGCAGCGGCTGCTGCAATGGGTTTCAATGCACATGATCGCGGGTGCGGATACCACTGTCCGTCTTCATTGACTTCCGGAGTCTCCTTTAGGGCGACATCCCATCGTTTTTGAACGTTCGTGCAACCCCGCCCGACAAGCCGCTTGTGAGCAGCCTGCCGGATCGATGGTTATCCCTGCCGAAAATGCGGCAGAATCGGGGGAGGATTCCGGAACCCTGAGCCCATGGCCGATCGCCCGCAACTCACTCGCTTGCTCGAAGCCTGTCAGCAGGGCGACTCTGTCGCACAAGGCAAGGTCTATGAACTCGCGTACGACGAACTGCGCCGGATTGCCCGTGGCACGCTTCGGCAGAACGCCGGTTCGGTCACGATGAATCCCAGCACACTGGTCCACGAGGCGTATCTCAAGATTTCCGGGGACGCTGGTCGCGCCATCAATGACAGCCAACATTTCTACTCACTGCTCGCGCGGGCGATGCGGCAGATCATCATCGACCTGGGGCGCCAGCATTCAACCGTCAAGCACGGGCAGGGCATGGCGCGAACCCAACTCACCGAAGGCATCGATCAGGGCGGCGCGCGTCTGGAAGACCTGATGTCCATCGACGACGCCTTGCGCAAGCTCGAGGCGTTGGATCCCGAACTGGCCGAGTTGGTTGAACTGCACTTTTTTGCCGGGCTGAATTTCGTCGAAATCGCGGCGATGCGTTCGGTGACCGAACGCACTGTCCGGCGACACTGGGACACGGCCAAGGCGTTCCTGCTCGACGCCATGCCGCAGATCTGACCAAATGGAGCAGGGGCGTTGGCAAAAACTGCGCAAACTGCTTGACCAGGCACTGGATCTGGCGCCACCGGATCGGGTCGATTTTGCCAACCAGGTCGAGGATGTCGAACTGCGCGCCGATCTGATTCGAATGCTCGCGCGTCAGGATCACACGACACCTCTGGATCGTCCTGCAGCCGTGTTGGCCGCCGAAGCAATCGTGACGCCGAGCGAGCGCAATTGGGACCGCGAGCAGATCGGCAGACGCGTCGGGGCGTTTGTCCTGGATGAGTTGCTGGGTGCGGGCGGCATGGGCACGGTCTACCGTGCGCACCGTGTTGATGGTCGTTTGCAGCAGACCGTTGCAGTCAAGCTGGTGTTGTCGGCGCATCCCGGTCTGCGCGAACGCTTCCGAAAGGAGCAGCAGATCGTTGCCGGTTTGCGGCATCCCAATATTGCGCAGTTGATCGACGCCGGCGAGTCGGAAGACGGAATTCCGTTCCTGGCGATGGAGTACGTGGAGGGCGTGAGCATCACCGACTTCTGCCGGGATCGCCTGCCCGATGCCGCGGGGCGTGTGAGGCTGATGCTGCGCGTGGCGTCGGCGCTGGCCCATGCGCATCGAAACCTGGTGATCCACCGAGACATCAAGCCATCGAACATCATGGTCACCGACGACGGCCTCCCGATTCTGCTGGATTTCGGTATCGCCAAACTCGTGGGCGAAGATCGCTTCAATCCGGTCACTGCACAACGACTCGGGCCAATGACGCCTGCTTACGCCGCACCGGAACAGTTTCGCGGTGGGGTCATCTCGGTCGCCACCGACGTCTATCAGTTCGGTGCGCTGCTGTACCGGGTTCTCACAGGACGGCTGCCCTACAGCGGCGATCCGCATGATGCGATCGGGTGGGGGCGGGCGGTTCTCGAAGAGGAGCCGGTGACGCTTGGGCGGGCCATGGCCGATGCCCGCCGCGATCAGGACACCGATGCCGCCCGGGAGGCCGTGCGTACTTTGGGGCGCGACATCAATCGCGATCTGGACGCGATTCTGAGAACGGCGCTGGCCAAGGAACCGGGACGGCGGTACAGCTCGATTGATGTCATGGTGGCCGATCTCGAAGCGTTCCTGGATGGTCGCCCGGTCCAGGCCCGACATGGCGATCGCTGGTACCACCTGACGCGCTTCGTCAGGCGCCATTGGGTGTCGACCGTGATGGGGTCGGTCGCCATACTCGGCCTGCTTTCGCTGACAACGGTTTCGTGGCGATTGGCGGAGCGTACGCGCCATGAATCGGAACGTTCGGCATTGACGGTTCAGTTCCTGAATGAAGTCATGCAGTCGCTGGACCCGGTTGATGGCCTGGGCCATCGCGCCAGCGCGGAAGACGTGCTGAAACATGCCCTGTCGCGGTTCGAGTCCGAGTTGGCAGAACACCCGGATTTGCGCGCCCCGCTGATGATCAGCCTTGCCACCACGTTCGCGAACATGGGGCAGCCGAAAGAAGCATACGATCTGTTTCAAGAAGCATTGCCGGATTACCGACCGCCGGAAGTGGATCCCCTGCAACGAGCGGCAGCATTGGAACGCGCGGCGTTTGCTGCCTATCGAAATGGCCGGGCCAGCGAAGCAAGGGTTTGGGCTGCGGAGGCCGAAAAACTGGCGCTGGGCAGCTCGAACCTCGCGTGGCGGGTGCGCGATGGCAATGCCGCGAACCGATGGGCTTTGCTCCGCGAAGCCGGTTTGGGCAAAGAGGGTCTCGACGTTGCGAATGCGGCATTGGCGCAGGCACGCGTGGCGCCGGAGCCCATCCGAGATGCACTGGTCCAGCGAGCTCTGCATCGCAGCGGTGTGTCGTCGTCCGATGCCGGAAATCGGATTCAAGCCGAGGCGAACCTCCGCGAAAGTCTGATGCTGGCGCGCAAACTCTATGGCGACGATCGTTACCTCACTTTGCGGGCTCGAAGTTCCCTGGCTTGGTTCCTCACGGTGAAGGGAGAGCCGGAGCGGGCACTTGTCGAGTTCAACGCGGTGTGCGGAAGACTTCGCGAACAATTGGGTGATTTTGCCTACGACTACGGCTCGTGCATGTTCAACCGCGCCAACGCCTATTCCGCTGCAGGACAGTTCGAGAAGGCCATCACCACCTATCGCGAAACGGCCAATATCTACTCCGGAGCGGCTGCGAGCGGCACCTCGCATGTGGGTTGGGCGCTGCAGAATGCGGCCTGGCTGCAATATCAACTCGGCCAATACGAAGCGGCGCGCGCCACCTGGGACGAGGTCGAAAATGCATGGGCCACAACCCTTGAGCCTGATGCGCCGATTTGGTCCGATTACCGCATGAATCGTGCTTCAACCGAAATGGCGCTGTCGCGATTCGATGATGCCGATCAACTGCTGTCGAGAGTGCTTGCCGACGAAGTCTGGTTGCGCGACCGCCCCTGGATTCACGCCACCGTTTTGGAAATGTCTGGACGTGTCGCCGAACACCTCGATGACCCCGTACGTGCGCGACTTGCCTATTCCGATGCCTTGGCCATGCTGGCGACAGCCAAAATTCCCGATGGACAATGGAGCCCCGCGCAGCGAAAAGCGCTGCAGCAAAGTCACGATGCGTTGGTGGCGGCTGCGCCAAAACAATAGGCGCGTTGCTTGCGCTTCGCTGTGCGAAGCGCAAGGGCGAAGTGTTTGCCTAAACCCCTCCCAACCCTCCCCGAACATCGGGGAGGGCTTGCACGGTTTGGACAACGACGCGTCAATGGATCGGTAAGCGCTTGTTTTGTGTCGTCATTGCGAGCTTTTTGTATGCTCGAAGAACGGCATGCTTCGTTCGGGCCTTGACGACACTCCGTGGAACGTTCGCTTCAGGAAATTATTCCAGCAACATTCAAAGAGCTGCGAATTGCC
>JBEIPT010000415.1:0-3415 GCA_040376895.1 Lysobacteraceae bacterium
CAAGCCGGCAAAGTCAGAGCTGTCACGCGCGTATTGGTCGCCCGAATCGCGGTTGCTGCAAACACCTAAGATGTCATTTTGATCAATGACTTACCCTATGTCGTCATGGAGAGGAGCGCAGCGACGCGGCAATCTCTTGCTTGCCTCAAGCTTGACCTCGAGCAATGGATTGCCGCGCCCTTCGGGCTCGCAATGACAAGACATGTTGGTCCAGCACGGGTCGGCAAGGGGTTACATCGTCACGCGCATCCGGCGTTTTCGGAGACCTCATCCTTTTCGACTGGGGCTTCCGCCCACACTCCGCACTACAATCCGACCGACTTCCCGCGGAACCGATCATGCGCCCGAATGCTCTGACCATGCTTCTGGTCCTCACTTTTGTTGCAGGCCCGCTGTCTGCAGAAGTCATCGAGAACGTCGAGTACGAGTACTACGACGTGGAGCACGAGCATGGGGAGTCGCTGCGCTCTGCGATTACTGCCGCCAGCCCGATCGAAGGCCGTTACCACGGCTACACGAAGTGGAACGTGCGCTGGCGGTTCAACTGGAAGTACGACGCGGACGGCACCTGCTGGATCACCCGCGTCAAGGTGAATCTGGACGCCACCATTACCTTGCCCGAGATTTACACAGACGACCATCGCGCCCAGGCGCGTTTTGACGAATACATCGAGGCCCTGCAAGGGCACGAAGAGGGCCATCTGGGGAATGGACGCCAAGCCGCCGAGGAAGTCGAATCGGAAATTGGCGACATGGACGCATACGACAGTTGCAGTGAACTCGAAGCGGCTGCCAATGCACTGGGGAAGCAAGCGGTGGCCCGAGGCAATCGCCGCGACAAGGCATACGACAAACGAACCGGGCATGGGCGAACCGAAGGCGCTTACCTGGAGTAGTTCGCCGGACGGGCCGCACAGTTTGTTGGCTGCCCGGGTGCTAACGTGGCGGATATCGGTGCCGGGGCGTTCAGGCCTTGGTCAAGGAGCCAGCCCATGCGTGCCATCGTAGCGTTCTTGATTGTTGCGGCGACACAGGGGATCACCACGCCTAGTTCTCTGCATGCACAAGACCTCGTGGTCTACGACAACAGCCTCGCTGCGGGTTTCCAGAACTGGAGTTGGGCAACCGTCAACCTGAATGTTCAGGCGCCGGATCCGGTTCAGGCCGGTACGGCGTCGGTCAGTATGGAACCGGACAATTTCCAGGGCTTGTATTTCCATGCCAACTCAGCCATCACGACGAGCCAATACAGCGCGTTGAGGTTTTTTGTTCACGGCGGGACCGCAGGCAGTCAGAACGTCGACCTGATCCTGCAATCCGGGGCCACCATCATTCATCGGCGGAGCCTCGCCAGCATCACGATCGGTGGCGCCATTCTGGCTGGCCAGTGGCGCGAAGTGGTGTTGCCGTTCACCGGCGCCGGCGCTCCGAGTGGCGCGTTCGACGGCATCATCATCCAGGACCAGAGCGGGGGTAATCAGGGCATCCTGTATCTCGACGAGTTCCGCTTGGTCGCCGGCACCGTACCGCCCGCCGCAGTGACGGTCACCGTGAACCTGCAAGGCACACGCCGTGCGATCAATCCCGAGGCTTATGGCGTGAATTTCGGATCGAATGCCCAGCATGCCGACCTGCGTTACCCAACCCGGCGCTGGGGCGGCAACCGCACGAGTCGATACAACTGGGAGTTCGATGTCGACAACACTGCGAACGATTATTTCTTCCAGAACATCGCAGCCGGTAACGGCAACAACCTGCCGAATGACTCCAGCGCAAACCAGTTTGTGATCAGTACCCGGCAATCCGGCGGCGAACCGCTGATCAGTATCCCGACGATCGGCTGGGTGGCGAAGGATTCGCGCGCCAAACTCTGGAGCTTTTCGGAAACGGTCTACGGCGCGCAGACACTCGATGAGTGCCGGTTCTACGCCCCGAATCCGCCGTTCTGGTGTTCCGATGATTCCGGCAACGGCCTGTGCGTGAACGGCCCGTTCTGCACGAACGGCAAGATCACCGGCAACAACCCGCTCGACACCTCCAAACTGGCGCCACCGAGTTATGCCGCAGCCTGGGTCACCCATTTGCGGGCACGCCATGGCACAGCGGCAAACGGCGGTGTGAAGTATTTTGCACTGGACAACGAACCGATGCTTTGGGATTCCACGCATCGGGACGTCCACCCGGCACCGGCCACGTACGATGAGGTCTGGCAACGGGGTCGCGATCGCGCTTTGGCGATCAAGACCGTGGAACCCGACGCGAAGATCTTTGGTCCGGTGACCTGGGGCTGGTGTGACTACTGGACCAGCGCCTCCGATGCCGCAGCCGGCAACTGCTTCGATGGGCCCGATCGTGATGCCCATGGCGATACGCCGTTCGTCGAGTGGTATCTGCAGCGTGTCTGCGCCGAACCCGGCCCCGGCAACGTGCGATTGGTCGATTTCCTCGATCTGCACTACTACCCGCAGGGTGATCACGTCGCAGCGACGAACAACAGCGAACCGAATGCGGACGACCCGGACGTTGCGGCAAAGCGCCTGCGTTCATTGCGTGAACTGTACGACCCGGCGTGGACGAGTGAATCCTGGATGGGGCAAACCGCCTATCCGAACCCCAACTTCCTGCGCCGTGCCCGGGCCGCAATCGACCAACATTGCCCTGGCCTGAAGCTGGCGCTCACTGAGTACAAATGGGGCCCGGACCAAAGCCTGACCGGCGCACTGGCGCAAGCGGAACTGCTGGCGATTTTCGGACGTGAAGGCGTCGACTACGCCGCCCGCTGGGTTGCACCGAATGACGGCAGCCTCGCCGAACACGCGTTCCGGATGTTCCTCGACTACGACGGCAATTTCGGCCGTGTGCTGGGTGATTCGATTCCGGCCAGTAGTGATGCTGCCAACGAGGTGGGCGCCTATGCCATCGACCAGGCGAATGGCCCCCTGTTCGTGCTGGTGTTCAATCGCGACCTTGCCAACAAGGACGTAACAATCGAACTCGGCAACGCCGGCGCACAGACCCTCACGATGTATCGATTGGGCGCGGCTGGTTACCAAACCGTCTCAAGCAATGTCGCAGTGGCCAACAATACGATTGTGCTGCCGAATTTGCCCGCACGCACCGCCAATCTTCTGGTCATCACCCGCAGCAGTGCGGCTTTGTTTGCCAACGGCTTCGAGTAAAACGCTGCTGTTGCCTCGCCCACAGTTGCCCGGTTGCCGCCAGATCCTGGCGCCGCAAAGCCCGCCCCCGATGCTTGCGCGGGATGACGAGCGGCGGGGTGCGCCAAAACGGGCTTCTGAACGCTAGTGCCACACACCAAAAGTCCGTCATTCCCGCGAAAGCGGTAAACCACACGGGTGCCACACGGGTGCCACACGAGTCAAACCGGGTCGCAACGAGTGGATTCCCGCTTTCG
>JBEIPT010000379.1:0-3885 GCA_040376895.1 Lysobacteraceae bacterium
CAAACACAACAAGACAAGGCGCTCGCCGCATGATTCGCGGTCGCACGATTCTGCTCACCGGTGCCAGCGGCGGTATCGGTGCGGCCATTGCCGAACGCCTGGCGGGGCAGGGCGCACGTCTGGTTCTGGTCGCCCGTACGGCGCAGGCACTGGCCGAACTTCGTGATCGCCTGCCGGCCGCCAAGGCGCCGCATGTCGTGATCGCCGCAGACATCGCCAGCGTGGAAGGACGCGCAAGCATCAAGGACGCCGTCGCGAGACTCGGCGAACCGCTGTTCGCGTTGGTTCATGCTGCCGGCATCAGTCGTTTTTCGTTGCTTGCCGATACACCTTCCGGGGATGTCGAAGCGCAGATGACCGTCAACGCCGTGGCACCCATTCTGCTGACGCAGCGGTTGCTGCCTTTGCTTGATCCGAAGGGCGCGCGGATCCTGACGATCGGATCGAGTTTCGGCACCATCGGTTATCCGGGATTCTCGGCCTATTGCGCCAGCAAGTTTGCCTTGCGCGGATTCACCGAAGCACTGAGGCGGGAGCTTGGCGACAGTCTGATCCAGGTCGCCCATCTCGCCCCGCGTGCCACACAAACCTCGATCAACAGCGCAGCCGTCTGTGCGATGAATCAGGAGCTTGGCAACACCATGGATCCGCCGGAGGTGGTGGCGGCCCAGGTCGAACACATGCTGCGTGCCAAACGCATGAACAACCGCGCGATCGGCTGGCCCGAGCGCATTTTTCTTCGCATCAACGCGCTCGTTCCAGCACTGGTTGACGGTGCCCTGCGCAAACAACTCCCGGCCATCAAGCGGTTCGCCGCTGTTCGGCCTCATCCATGAAGGAGCACCAACCCATGACGATCCGTTCCGTTCTTGCCATGACCGTGGCGCTGCTCCTTGCGAGTGGCAGCACCTTTGCCGACCAGGCTGCCGATATTGCCGGCCTGCAGACCCGCTGGGCCGAAGTGAACTACTCCCTGCCGGAAGCCGAGCGCGAGAAGGCATTCGCCGAATTGGCGGCACAAGCCGCGACGCTGTCCGAAGCCCACGCGAAAGAGGCACCGTACCTGGTCTGGGAGGGCATCATTCGCTCAACCTACGCCGGCACCAAAGGTGGGCTGGGCGCATTGGGCGAAGTGAAGAAGGCACGTGATCTGTTCGAGCGGTCGATCAAGCTGGATCCGGCTGCATTGTCCGGATCGGCATTCACCAGTCTTGGCTCCCTGTATTACCAGGTTCCGGGCTGGCCGATCGGCTTCGGTGACGATGACTTGGCCGACGAGATGTTGCGGAAGGGTCTGGAAATGAACCCGGACGGCATCGATTCGAACTACTTCTGGGGTGATTACCTGCTGGAACAGGAAGAATACGAGCAAGCCATCGCCGCATTCGAAAAAGCCCGCGCCGCACCACCTCGCCCGGGTCGCGAAAGCGCCGATGCCGGTCGTCGTGCAGAGATCGACGCCAAGATCGCCGAGACACGCAGTAAGATGTAAGGACTTTTATTGGCCCTCGATGCGTATCCTGCTTGCCGAAGACGATCCACTCATTGCCGACGGCGTGGCGGAAGCGCTGCGCCAGTCCGGTCTGGTGGTCAATCATGTGGCGGGTGGGCGCGCAGCCTGCGCGTCGTTGCTGGCGGATCCCCCAGATATTCTGATCCTCGATCTCGGCCTGCCCGACATGGACGGGTTCGAGGTCCTGAAGTATTCGAAAGCGCACGCACCTGCGACCCAGGTGCTGGTGCTCACTGCCCGCGACAGCACGGAATCCAAAGTCCGTGGACTGGACGCCGGCGCCGACGACTATCTGACCAAACCTTTTGCCCGTGCCGAACTGCTGGCGCGGGTTCGGGTGCTCGAGCGTCGTTTGGGCAATGCCGCTTCGGCCACGATCGACGTGGGACCGCTGCGGATCGATACTCGGAATCAGGAAGCATCGTTGTCCGGCGAGCCATTGACGCTCGCGCGACGCGAATACATGTTGCTCAAGGCGCTGGTCGAGAGCGCCGGCACCATCCAGACCCGCGAATCCCTCGAAACGCGGCTTTATGGCTGGGGCGAAGAGGTGGCGAGCAACTCCATCGAAGTGCATATCCACCATCTGCGCAAGAAACTTCCCAACGGCTTCATCAAGACTCTGCGCGGCATTGGTTACATGGTGCCGAGGCAATGAAGTCGATCCGGGTGTTTCTGACCCTGACGCTGTTGTCGGTCACTGCCTTGCTCAACTTTGCCGCTGCGCTGCGCGGTTACCAACAAGGCATGGTGGAAGCCGAAGTGCTGTTCAACCAGCGCATGCAGCAACACCTGGATCTGCTGAATTTCAGCCTGCCCAGCCAACTCAAGACCCAGGAGTTGCCAACCGGCGGGGAATCTATCCCGACTCGGGTGCTCGCTTCGGGCAATCAACTGGAATTCCAGTGGATCCGACCGAACGGTGAACTGATCGCGCGCTCCGAGCGGATGCCCGCGAGCCCGGTTGCGCCGCTTGAATCAGGCTACCGGTTCATCAACTTCGCTGGCTATCGTTGGCACGCATTGGTGGAGCGGAGTCAGGACGGGCAAAGCTGGTATGTGCTGGCCGAACGCGATGATCAGCGCTGGCGAATGGCCGAGTCCATCATTCTTCCAGCGGTGTATCCGATGTTGCTGGCGGTGCCCGTGCTCGGCGCGATCATGTGGTGGTTGTTGGGTGTCGGACTCAAACCGGTCGCCAAACTTGCCGCTGACCTGGAACAGCGTGAAGCCAGTGACCTCCGTCCGCTGGTTGCCGACAACATTCCTTCGGAATTGCGGCAACTGACCGCATCAGCCAACGCTTTGCTGCGTCGCCTCGAAGCCTCGTTCGCACGCGAACGACGGTTCTCGGCCGATGCCGCGCATGAGTTGCGTACACCTTTGGCTGCATTGCGCATTCAGTGTGACAACCTGGCGTTCAACGAATCCAAAGCTTCTTCGCAAGTTCAAGGCGGTATCGCCAAGTTGCAGGACGGGCTTGAGCGCCTCGGTCACCTGGTCGATCAGATCCTGATACTGAACCGCGTGGCGCCCGATCAATACATGGGTCGATTCGAGCCCATCGCACTCACCGCGGCAGTTCGACAGCTCATCGCGGAACAGAGTGATGCGCTGGAGTCGCGTGAGCTCGACATCGAACTGGTCGGTGACGAAGCGCATGTGCAAGGCGATACGTTCGCGATCGAATCGATGGTGCGCAACCTGCTGGGCAATGCCATCAAATACACGCCCGAAGGCGGCAGTATTCGCATTCGCACCACCGACACGCCGCAAGGCGTTGTGCTGGATGTCATCGACAATGGTGTGGGCATCGCCCAGGAACTGCGTGATCGAGTGTTCGACCGATTCTATCGCGTCGACGGGGATCGCAACGATACCGGTGCAAGCGGCTGTGGTCTGGGCTTGTCGATCGTGAAACAAGTGGTTGACTTGCATGGTGCGCACATTGAATTGCGCGACTCGGAGTTCGGCACCGGACTTTGTGTACGGGTCGTGTTTGCAACATCGGAATCAAAAGGTGGGCACGGGAATGAATAGAACTTTGGTACTGGCCCTCTTGGTTCTGTCGTCTGCCGCAAGCGCCGAACCGCCGAGCTTCACGATCGAAATCAAGGATCACCTTTTTTACCCCGCTGAACTCGTGATTCCCGCGGACACCAAGGTGCGTCTGATCGTGATCAATCGAGACTCAACGCCGGAGGAGTTCGAGAGTTACGAACTCAACCGCGAAAAAGTGATCATGGGTGGTGCCCAGGCTGTGATCTTCATCGGTCCGCTGGCCGCAGGCGAATATCCGTTCTTCGGCGAGTTCAACCCGAAGACGGCGCAGGGTCTCGTGCGCGTGGAGCCCTGACATGCTCGATGCCACC